>CAKRLN010000054.1 GCA_934359535.1 uncultured Lachnospiraceae bacterium | reverse complement strand
CCTCATAGCAGGTATCTTTAATTTCCAGGGTGGAATGCCCCAGAGCATCTGTTGTGATTCCTATAATCTTGCATTTGACTGGATCAACAAGCCGTACAATCGCAAAGCTTTTTTTCAGAACAGAAATTTCTTTTTGTATTTCATTACATGTATATTCGTCCATCTTTTTCTCCCTAAAATGTTTTCTCTTTTTACCTTATCATAATCTGCATGAAATATCCATATTCAAAGTGAAAAAGTTGTAGCAATCCGTTTATTGACTTTAATCAGGGAGAGAAGTACTATTTAATATAGAAGATTTTTCGAAAGAATATAAACAATGGAGGAAATTGCCGAATGAGTGAGCCACAATTAAAAATTTCCAAAGAACAGTTTGAACAGATGATACAATTGTACAATCCGTGTATGGATGATTATTTATACGTGTATGATTTAAAAGAGGATTATTACCGGATATCCGGACATGCGGTAGAACGGTTCTGCCTGCCGGGTGAATCCTTTTCCAACGCAGCAGAGATGCACCGGTTATTTGTGGATGAACATGATATCGAAATGCTCTTGCAGGAAATGGACGAGATAAAAAAAGGAAAAAAACAGTTTCACGACGTTTCTTATCGCTGGCTGGATAAAAAGAAGGAACCTGTCTGGATCAACTGCAGAGGTCAGGTAATTGCGGACGAGGATGGAACTGCGCATTTTTTAATTGGCTGTATTAATGAGATTGGAGAAAGACAGAAGGCAGATAATATCAGTGGACTTTTGGGAGCAAGCAGTCTGTATGAGCTTGTAAAGGACTACAATGATAATTTCCCGAAAGGATTTTTTATGCGCCTTGGCATTGATAACTTTGGCGCGGTCAACGGGAATCTCGGCATGCAGTATGGGGATCACATTTTAAAAAGTGTAGCAGGCTGTATCCAGGATGCGTTAAACAGTGGACAAAGGCTGTTTCGGGTTGTAGCAGATGAATTTATGATTGTCGATCTTACCGGTGGAACGGTAAAAGAAGCTGTCGAGCTGTATAAAAGTATACGAAACGCGATTGACCACTTTATTGAGAAAAATAAATACAAGGCAGTATTTACCATATCTGCTGGAATATTAAATACAGAATCTCTCTATGGCGGGTATGACGCAGTTTTAAAGCTGAGTGAATTTGCGCTAAACGAAGTAAAGGAACGCGGAAAGAACAGTTATTATGTTTTTACGCAGGAGGAATATGACAAATTCCGGAGAAAACGGCTGATCAACAAAGAGCTTCATCATGCTGTGAACCATAACTTTGAGGGATTTGAGGTTTATTATCAGCCAATTGTAGATGCAAAAACCTATCGTCTTGTCGGAGCTGAGGCACTTATGCGATTTTTTATGCCATCGCAGACAAAAGAAGGGGAACGTGAATTTGTTTCCCCAGTTGAATTTATCCCGCTTTTAGAGCAGACGGGGCTTATTATTCCGGCAGGAAAATGGATCTTAAAAAAAGCAGTTGCCTGTTGCAAAAGATGGCAGCAGATGATACCGGACTTCCGGATCAATGTAAATCTTTCTTATATTCAGGTCATGAAGAGCAATGCGTTAGAAGATATTCTTCATGTTGTCCAGATGTATGGCGTAAAGCCGGACAGTGTTGGAATTGAAGTGACAGAGAGTGGATATTTAGATTCGAGTCCGCATTTTAACAAGCTTTGGACAGGACTCAAAAATAATGGAATCCAGGTCGTTTTAGATGATTTTGGAACCGGTTATTCCAATCTGCATTGTCTTGGTGATCTCCGCCCGAATTATATAAAAATTGACCGTTCATTTACCTTAAAGGCACTTCAGAATCATTATGAGCATAAGCTGATGAATCAGATCATTGACATGGCGCACAGCTTAAATCTTGCAATCTGCATTGAAGGAATTGAAAAGCCGGATGAACTGATGGATTTAAGAAATCTTGGTGCTGATTATATTCAGGGATATTTGTTTGGAAAGCCGTATCCGGAGGCCGAATTTGAAAAAGGCTTTGTAGAATAAAACGAAACCTTGCCATTCTAATTGATTTTCATTATAATGAGACAAGTAGTTTAAATTTGAGCAAATAATATGGCAGAGGATAAGAAAATGAGTGAGAAGAGGGAATTAGACAGGAAGCGAATCATAATTAAGATTGGCTCTTCGTCTCTTACGCATGAAGAAACAGGCGGATTAAACTTTACAAAGATGGAACGTATGGTGCGTGAGCTTTGTGATCTTCGGAACCGGGGCATGGATGTATGCCTTGTAAGCTCTGGGGCAATTGCTGTTGGAAGGCAGAGCCTTGGATTAAAGGAACGCCCTTCCAATATTTCTATGAAACAGGCATGTGCAGCAGTTGGACAGGCGAAGCTTATGATGACCTATCAGAAATTATTTGGGGAATATAATCAGACCGCAGCGCAGGTTCTTATTACAAAAAATACGATGATTAACCCGGTGTCAAGGGACAATGCCAAAAATACCTTTGATGAACTGTTTGAACTTGGCGCGATTCCGATCGTAAATGAGAATGATACGGTAAGTACCTATGAAATGCAATTTGGCGATAATGATACCTTGTCAGCACTTGTTGCATCTTTAACGGGTGCCGATATGCTGATCCTGCTTTCTGATATTGATGGATTGTATACGGATGATCCGCATAAAAATCCAGATGCAAAGCTGATCCGGGAAGTGGATCAGCTTGACGAACAGATTTATGGAATGGCGAAGGGAACAACGGGAAGCAGCGTTGGCACAGGCGGAATGGCAACAAAGCTGACTGCTGCAAAAATAGCGACGTATTCCGGTGCAGAAATGATCATAGCAAATGGAAATGACGTCAGTGTGCTTCATAGAATTTTTGATAAAGATGAGGAATATACCGGAACGCTGTTTCGTGCAAACAGCAAGGCAGGTTTTCACCTTGCAGATTTTATTATGGAAAGTATAGGATAGAGAAATGACCAAAGAAAAGATTGACCGTATTAACGAATTATACCGTAAGTCAAAGGCAGAGGGACTGACTGCAGAAGAAAAAAAAGAACAGGATCTTTTACGGAAGGAATTTGTTGCGAATGTAAAGGGAAACCTTGTCAGCCAGTTAAATAACATTGATATGATCAATGAAGATGGAACCATTGAGAATCTTGGCGAAAAATATGGAAATAAAAAGAACAATTCCTAAAAGCATAATCCGAAGCAAAAAGCTTGCGGAAAGAAGACAACTGCCGGATGAACAGTGCAGGGGCAAAAGCCATGCCATTTCTGAGAGACTGTTACAGGAAGCATGGTATAAAGAGACAAGCCAGATCCTTTTATACCGTGCAGTAAACCATGAGGCTTCGCTTTCCTTTTTCATGGAGCAGGCATGGAAAGACCACAAAACTTTATATTTTCCCAGAGTGAGTGGAGTGGATATGGATTTTTACCGTGCAGATTCCATGGAAGCATTCAAACCGGGCTTTTTTCATATTTTAGAACCAAACGAAGATTGTCCGGTTTATATACCGGAACAAGAGGCGGTTATGATCGTTCCGGGCGTGGCTTTTTCAGAGGCGGGAGACCGGATTGGTTATGGAAAAGGATATTATGACCGTTACCTGAATCAACATTCTGGAAAATTCGAGCTTGTTGGAGCAGCTTATGAAATGCAGCTTTTAAAACCATGGAAAACAGAAGAATTTGACAGAAAAATGGATGTAATAATAACAGAAAACAGAAAGGTTGTGTGCAAGAATGAATCTGGAACAAATGTGTAAAGATACCTGTGAGGTAAAAAATCAGATTGGAATGCTGGACTGTGATACAAAAAACCGCATTTTGCGTGCTGCGGCAGATATGCTCTTAAAGCAGGAAGAGCTGATACTTTGTGCGAATGTCATAGATGTGCAAAACGGAAAAGAGAACCATATGCCGGAAGGTCTTTTAGACCGTCTTGCATTAAATCATGACCGCATTGCCGCAATGGCAGACGGCTTACGTCAGGTTGCTTCTTTGGATGATCCGATCGGAGAGGTCTTATCCATGAAAAAGCGGCCGAATGGTCTGATTATTGGAAAACGCAGAGTTCCGATCGGGGTGATTGGAATCATCTATGAAGCCCGTCCAAACGTTACCTCAGATGCTTTTGGATTATGCTTTAAAACAGGAAACTGCGTTATCTTAAAAGGCGGCAGTGATGCAATCCACTCCAATACAGCGATTGTGAATGCACTAAAGGATGCCCTAAAGCAGGAAGGAATACCGGAAAATGCACTGAATCTTATTGAAGACACTTCCAGGGAAACAGCAGCATTATTTATGAAAATGAACCGTTATGTAGATGTGCTGATTCCAAGAGGTGGAAGAGGGCTGATCCAGACGGTTGTGAATCAGGCAACGATTCCTGTGATAGAAACCGGAACCGGGAACTGTCACATTTACGTCGATGAGTTTGCAGATTTTGATATGGCAATCAATATTATTAACAACGCAAAGACACAGCGGATTGGTGTCTGCAATGCCGCAGAGTCTCTGATCGTTCATTCTGCGATTGCAAGGGAATTTCTGCCAAAGCTGTATGAGGTTTTAAAGAAAAGCCATGTGGAGCTGCGCGGAGATGAACGGGCAGTGGAATATCTTGGGGCATCCAAGGAGCTTGTGAAAAAAGCAGAGGAAGAGGACTGGGGAAAGGAATACCTGGATTATATTATGTCCGTTAAAATTGTAGATTCCATCGATGAAGCAATTGCACACATTAACCGTTATAATACCGGACATTCCGAAGCGATCATTACGAAGGATTACGATGAGGCGCAGAAGTTCTTAAACGAAGTGGATGCGGCTTGTGTTTATGTCAATGCATCGACAAGATTTACTGATGGCAATGAATTTGGCTTTGGCGCAGAAATTGGAATCAGTACACAGAAGCTTCACGCGAGAGGCCCAATGGGGCTTGACGCTTTGACCAGTACGAAATATATTATCTACGGAAATGGTCAGATTAGAAAGTAAAATTGAGAGGATTATATGAGAGATTTCGAAACTTTAAATCAGAATGCGGGAGAGGATGAGGCAAAGCTTCAATATGAATATATGGAAAAAGCCAAGGCCTATGTAGCGGCAAAGGCGAAGGAAAAGGGAAGGGAACTTACTTATTGTGTCAATACGTTCGGGTGTCAGATGAATGCGAGGGATTCTGAGAAGTTAGTCGGAATTCTCGAAAAGATCGGATATGTCGAAGCAGGGGATGAGCATGCGGATTTTGTTATCTATAATACCTGTACCGTCCGTGAGAATGCAAATAATAAAGTGTATGGAAGGCTTGGATATCTTTCTAATTACAAGAAGAAAAATCCGGGTATGATCATTGCGCTTTGTGGCTGTATGATGCAGGAGCCTTCCGTTGTTGAGAAGATACAAAAAAGCTACCGGTTTGTCAATCTGGTGTTTGGAACACATAATATCTATAAATTTGCGGAACTGGTATGCAGATGCTTTGAAGCCGATTCAACCATTATCGACGTATGGAAGGATACGGATAAGATTGTTGAGGATCTTCCTGTTAAACGTAAGTTCTCATTTAAATCAGGAGTTAATATTATGTTCGGCTGTAACAATTTCTGCAGCTATTGTATCGTTCCATATGTGCGTGGCCGGGAACGGAGCAGGGAACCAAAGGATATTATCCGGGAAATCGAAGGTCTTGTAGCAGATGGTGTCTGTGAGGTTATGCTGCTTGGACAGAATGTGAATTCTTATGGTAAGAATCTTAAGCAGCCTGTCTCATTTGCCGAGCTTTTGCGGGAAGTAAATAAGATCGTGGGATTAAAGAGGGTCCGTTTTATGACATCCCACCCAAAGGATCTTTCCGATGAACTGATTGCAGCGATGCGTGACTGTGATAAGGTATGTGGACACCTGCACCTGCCGCTTCAGTCTGGCAGCTCCCGGATTTTGAAATTAATGAACCGCCATTATGATAAGGAGCAGTATCTTGCACTTGTGGACAAGATCCGTAAGGAGATTCCGGATATTGCCCTTACAACGGATATCATTGTCGGATTTCCTGGGGAGACCGAAGAGGATTTTGAGGAGACAATGGATGTTGTAAAACGTGTCCGCTATGACAGTGCGTTTACCTTTATTTATTCAAAGAGAACCGGGACACCAGCTGCAACAATGGAGGATCAGGTTCCGGAGACCGTAATCAAAGAGCGGTTTGATCGTCTGCTCAAAGAAGTTCAGACGATATCCGCTGAAAAATCCATGCAGCTAGAAGGGAAAACGCTTCCGGTGCTTGCTGAGGAAATCAATGAACATGACAGCTCCCTGATTACAGGAAGACTTGAGAATAATTCCGTTGTTCATTTTCCGGGAACGAAGGAGATGATCGGAAATATTTATCCTGTCACTTTAGAACAGTGTAAGGGCTTTTATTATCTTGGAAGGATTGCAGAGGATGCATAAACGAATTGGAAAATGGGACATCATCGTGCTTATGGTTGTTGCAGTATTCTGCATTGCCCTTCTTGCTTTTTATTATGGAGGACATGGGGAAAAAGGTGCAGTAGCTGTTGTTACCGTAGCGGGAGAAGTCTATGGAACCTATGCACTGGATACGGATCAGGTCATAGAGATTCAGTCAGATGGGAAAACAACCAATGTGCTCACGATATCGGATGGGAGAGCAGATATGACGGATGCAGACTGTAAGGATCGTTTGTGCGTGAATCAGAAAGCAGTTTCGAGAGATAAGGAGACCATTGTCTGCCTTCCGAACAAAGTAGTTGTTACGGTAGAAAGCAAAGAAAAAAGCGACTTTGATGCAGTTGCGAATTAAGAATAGGAACACAAAGGAATGAAACAGAAAACAGCGCATATGGGAATGTTTCTTGCAGCAGCATTGATTTGCAGCTATATTGAATCATTGATCCCAATTAATTTTGGAATTCCGGGAATTAAGCTTGGATTAACGAACATTGTTGTCCTGCTGATGCTCTATCTGACAGGAACGAAAGAGGCATTTACCATATCGATGCTTCGGATACTGCTTGCAGGTTTTTTATTTGGAAATGCATTCAGCATTGTTTATTCGCTTTCAGGCGGAATGTTAAGCTTTGCAGTGATGTATCTTTTGAAACGTCTGAATAAGCTTGGTGTTGTAACGGTAAGTGTAGCGGGTGGAATCTGTCATAATATCGGTCAGATTTTGTTTGCAGCCATTCTTGTGAATAATATCAATATTATGTATTATGTTCCGGTGCTGATTGTTTCAGGTTCAGTGACGGGATTTTTAATTGGAATTCTCTCACAGGAGATGATCTTCCGTATAGGGAAAATAAAACAGTAAGAATTTTGGAAGGGAGCCATTTGGGCATGTATTCATATATAAAAGGAGAGCTTACAGAGGTGAATACCGACCATATTGTGATTGAGGCTGGTGGAATCGGATATATGGTATTTATTCCGGGACAGCTGTTTGATTATCTGCCGGGAATCGGAAGCATGGTTAAGGTGTATACGTATCTGTATCTGAGAGAGGATGCCATGATTTTATATGGCTTTCTTACCAAGGATGATCTTGAAATTTTTAAGCTCTTAATTGGGGTAAGCGGAATTGGCCCAAAAGGTGCGCTAGGTATTTTATCTGCGCTATCTCCGGATGATTTAAGATTTGCAGTGCTTGCAGGGGATGCAAAGGCAATTTCGAAGGCGCCCGGGATTGGTGCTAAAACAGCACAGCGGATTATTTTAGAGCTTAAGGATAAGATGAGCCTTGAGGATGCCTTTGAGAAAAAATCCGAACATACCGCAGCGGAGAAGCTTTCTGGAAGCAGCCAGATAAAAAACGATGCGGTTCTTGCGCTTACAGCACTTGGATATTCTTCAGCAGAAAGCTTAAAAGCGGTTTCTGCGGTGGAGATCACAGAGGAAATGCAGGTAGAGGATATCTTAAAGGCAGCACTCAAGCAGATGGCATTATAATAGCAGAGTGGGAGACGAGACATAGAACATGGAAAAACGTGTAATTTCAACGCAGCTTCAGGAAGAAGACTTAAAGATTGAGACGAGCTTAAGACCGCAGCAACTGGATGATTACATCGGACAGGAGAAGATCAAATCGAATCTGAAGGTCTATATCGAGGCTGCGAGAAACCGGGGAGAGGCATTGGATCATGTGCTTTTTTATGGGCCACCGGGACTCGGAAAAACAACGCTTGCCGGGATTATTGCAAACGAGATGGGAACGCATTTAAAGATCACATCAGGACCTGCAATCGGAAAACCGGGGGAGATGGCAGCAATTTTAAATAACCTTGCAGAAGGGGATGTTCTTTTTGTCGATGAGATCCACAGACTGAACCGTCAGGTAGAAGAAGTGCTTTATCCGGCGATGGAGGATTATGCGATTGATGTCATGATCGGAAAGGGAGAGTCAGCAAGATCGATTCGCCTTGAACTTCCAAAATTTACGCTTGTCGGGGCAACCACGAGGGCTGGAATGCTCTCAGCACCGCTTCGGGATCGTTTTGGGGTTGTAAGCCACATGGAATATTATACGGTGGATGAGTTAAAAAGCATTATTTTAAATTCGGCAAAGAAGCTTTCCGTAGAAATCGATGAGAAGGGTGCCTATGAGATGGCAAGGCGTTCACGCGGAACACCAAGACTTGCAAACCGGCTGTTACGGAGGGTCAGGGATTTTGCAGAAGTAAAATACGATGGGAAGATCACATTTGAGGTCGCGGATTTCGCTTTGGATTTGCTGGAGGTGGATAAATTCGGATTGGATCAGAATGACCGGAATATTGTAATGACCATCATTGATAAATTCCAGGGTGGACCAGTGGGACTCGATACGCTTGCAGCAGCACTTGGAGAGGACTCCGGAACCATTGAAGATGTCTATGAACCGTATCTTGTAAAAAACGGATTTATTAACAGGACTCCGAAGGGTAGGGTAGCAACCGAGCTGGCATATGGACATTTTGGAATTGCAAAATAGATTGACTGGATCACGCAGGAAAGCTATAATATTACCATATATTGTGAAATGACTGACTGGAGGAAGCGTAATGTCTGCAAAAACAAATGTAGAAGTTGTGATAGACGGTAAGGTATATACATTAAGCGGTTATGAGGGTGAGGAGTATCTTCAGAAGGTTGCGGCATATATCAATAACAAGATTGGGGAATACAATAAGCTGGAGGATTATCGCCATATTCCGGCAAATATGAAAGCGGCCTTACTACAGCTCAATATTGCAGACGATTATTTCAAAGCAAAAGCACAGGTGGAGAGGTTAGAAGCAGATTTACAGCAAAAGGATGAGGAGATTTATGATTTAAAGCATGATTTAATATCCGAACAGATCAAGCTGGAAAGTAAGGATGCTGCTATCAAAGAGTTAAAATCAGCAAATCAGGAGCTTGAACTCAATAAGATGAGACTTGAGGCTGCTTTAGATGAGAGCCTGCTTGGTGCAAGGAATGAACAGATATCCGGGAAAACGGATCAGTCAAAATAGAAAGAAGATAGAAGGAATAAGTTTGAAAGGGGACGGAGAACAGCTTTGTCCCCGTTTTTTCTTTATCCGGATGTAGGAAGTACAGCAGAAAGGATAAAAGGGATGTACTATGAAGAAAAATGAATTTGAGATACTTGCACCGGCGGGATCCTTTGATATATTAAAGGCAGTATTAGAAGCGGGTGCGGATGCTGTATATCTAGGAGGAAGCCAGTATGGTGCGAGGGCTTATGCGAACAATTTTAATGAGGAAGAGCTGCTTTCGGCACTCGATTATGCACATTTGCGGAAGAAAAAAATCTATCTGACCGTGAATACCCTGATGAAGAATCAGGAAATCGGAGATCCGCTGTACCGGTATCTGCTCCCCTATTACCGGAATGGACTTGATGCGGTAATCGTGCAGGATTTTGGGGCAGTCTCCTATATCCGGGAACAGTTCCCGGATCTTCCAGTTCATGCAAGCACACAGATGACGATAACCGGAGCCGATGGTGCAAGGCTTATGAAAGAGCTTGGAATGAGCCGCGTTGTCACAGCAAGGGAAATGTCACTTGAAGAGATTGCACAGATTCATAAAGAGGTTCCGATTGAGATTGAAACATTTGTGCATGGTGCATTATGCTACTGTTATTCCGGGCAGTGTCTGATGAGCAGTATGCTTGGCGGAAGGAGCGGGAACCGTGGACGTTGTGCCCAGCCGTGCAGACTTCCTTATGCCGTATATGATGAAAAGCACAAGGAGGTCTGTGGGGATTCCTATGTCTTAAGCTTAAAGGATCTGTGTGAAATCGAACAATTGCCAGCAATGAATAAGGCAGGAATTTATTCCTTGAAGATTGAAGGCAGAATGAAGCAGGTATCTTATGCCGCAGGCGTTGTTTCCTATTACCGCAAATATGTTGACCAGTTTATGGAGTCAGAAAATGGAACGATTGTGGTGAGTGATGCAGATAAAAAAGCAATTTTTGATCTCGGAAACCGGTGTGGATTTACAGACGCTTATTTTACCAGACAAAATGGCAGGGATATGGTTACTTTTTCAAAACCAAACCATCAGAAATCAAACGATGCTTTACAGCAAAAGATAGAAGATTCCTATGCGAAAAAGCAGACGCCGGTTTTCATTGATGGTGTTCTTTCTATGAAGAAGGGAAAACAAGCCGGGCTTACCCTGCTTTTCGGAGAAAAACAGATCACCTGCCAGGGAGATGAGGTACTTCCGGCAGAAAAGAAACCGCTTTCAAAAGAAGATGTGGAAGCTCGTTTCCGGAAAACAGGAGAGACATCATTTGAATTTCAAACGCTTCAGATTGATTTAGACAAGGATGCCTTCCTTCCGGTAGGAGCGATGAACCGGCTGCGCAGGGAGGCACTTTCGGCACTTTCAGAGGCGCTCCTTATGGAGACAAGAAGGAATGCATCCGATGCTCCGGTAGAAAAGAACAAAGGAACGACTGCTGCAAAAGAAAAAAAGCAGATGCGCTATACAGCGGCAGTTATAAAAAGAGAGCTTCTTCCGGTTCTGTTATCCTATGACTGGCTGACCGATATTGATATCGATGCAGATGCCTATGCTGGAGAAACTGCATTTTTCCAGGCACTAAAGGAGGATGCTCAGATGATTCATGCAGCGGGAAAAAAAGCCCATCTGATCCTTCCGGTTATTTTCCGAAAGAAAACGGCAGACTTCTATAAGCAGAATGCAAAAGCGCTTTTGGAAAGCGGTGTAGATGGTCTTCTTCTATGTAATTATGAACAGCTTCAGATTGCAAAGGAGAACTGGAAAGAGTTAGAACTTCGCATTGACCATAATCTTTATACCTATAATGATCGTGCGGTATGGGCATTTGAACAGTATGGCATCAGTGGAAATACGGTTCCGATTGAATTAAACGGGAAAGAGATCTGTCACAGGGATAATGAAGCGAGTGAGATGATCCTATATGGTTATTATCCGCTTATGGTATCGGCACAGTGTATCAATGGAAATACAAAAGGATGTGACAAACGATCCAGGATCATGTGGTTAAAGGATCGGTACAAAAAAGAGTTTCCAGTTATAAACCACTGCAGTGCATGCTATAATAC
>CAKRLN010000053.1 GCA_934359535.1 uncultured Lachnospiraceae bacterium | reverse complement strand
ATAAAGGTGCGTGCAAGCGGGGCAACATAGGCGATATCCACCCGTCCGCCGTTTGTGGCAAGCTGTTGCATTTTAAGCTCAGTGCGGTTTACTTCATCTAAAATACGTGTCACATGCTCAAGGAAAACAGCACCCGCCTTGGTAAGCTTCACATTTCTGCCCTTCTTTTCAAAAAGAATCAGACCAAGCTCATCCTCAAGCGTAGAGATGGAGCGGCTTAAGGTCGGCTCGGAAACGTTTGCGATTTCAGCAGCCTGATTAAAGTGCTCTAAGGTTGCAGCGTGAAAGAAATATTGCAGCTGATTGAGTGTCATGTTTGATTCCTCCGTTTTCTTTATTCGTCATAGAAATAAAATAACACAAATAATACAAAGATGCTATTAATTAAGATAAAAAATCTCATTAGAAGTATTGATTAAACGGGATTATAATATACATAACAAAAGGTTGTTAAGTTTTTAACGAAACGGGCGGTTCCGCTAAAAAGATAAGACCAGAACAAATTAACAGTATAAATTTTTCAATGAATCATGTATGATGAGAAGGAGAAGAAATTATGGCAGAGAGAATTACAGGACACACAGAGCTGATCGGATTAATGGCATATCCAATCCGTCATTCTAATTCACCGGCAATGCACAATGAGGCATTTGCTTATCTTGGACTGGATTATGCATATCTTGCATTTGAGGTAGACAACAGCACCTTAGAGGATGCTGTAAAAGGAATCCGGGCTTTAAAATTAGTAGGCTCTAACGTATCCATGCCAAACAAAACCGTTGTTGGACAGTATCTCGACAAATTATCCCCGGCAGCAGAGCTTTGTGGCGCGGTTAATACGATCACGAATGAGAATGGTGTTTTAACCGGACATATCACAGACGGTATTGGATTTATGCAGGCATTACAGGACAATGATATTGATGTGATCGGAAAGAAAATGACGATCGCAGGAGCCGGTGGAGCTGCAACAGCAATCGAGATTCAGGCGGCATTAGACGGTGTGAAAGAGATTTCAATCTTCAATATCCACGATAAATTCTGGGATAATGCCGTGGAGACTGTACGCAAGATCAATGAGAAAACAGACTGCAAGGCAGTGCTTTATGATCTGGATGATAAGGAGCAGTTGAGAAAAGAGATTGCAGATTCCTACCTGCTTGTCAATGCAACCGGAATGGGAATGAAACCATTAGAAGGCCAGACATGGCTGCCGGATACCTCTTACCTGCGCCCGGATTTAATCTGCGCAGATACCGTTTACGCTCCGTTAGAGACCAAATTCTTATCTATGTGTAAGGAAGCAGGCTGCAAGCATATGAACGGAATGGGAATGATGTTATTCCAGGGAGCAGCAGCATTCAAGCTCTGGACAGGAAAAGATATGCCGATCGAGCATATGAAAGAAGTTTTAAATATCAGATATTAATGCAGAAAGGAAGAATGCAATGGCAAATTATGTAGAAGTACGCGGTGTAAAAATCGGTGAAGGAGTTCCAAAGATCTGTGTACCGATTGTTGGAAAAACAAAAGAAGAGATTCTTGCCGCAGCAAAATCGTTTGAGGGTGTAAAAAAGGACGTTGTGGAATGGCGTGTTGACTGGTTCGAGGGCGTATTCGATTTCGCCCAGGTAGAGGATGTATTAAAAGAGCTGCGTCCGGCACTCGGTGAGACTCCGATTCTGTTTACCTTCCGTACCGCAAAGGAAGGCGGAGAGAAGTCCATTGATGCGGAAGCATACGCAGTGCTGAACAAGAAGGCAGCTGCAACCGGGCTTGTTGACCTTGTCGATGTGGAGGCATTTACCGGGGATGAGATCGTAAAAGACATCATTGAGGGTGCTCACGCACATGGCGTAAAGGTTGTTGCATCCAACCATGATTTTGACAGAACACCGAATCAGGAAGATATCGTAAGCCGTCTCTGCAAAATGCAGGAGCTTGGCGCAGATATTCCAAAGATTGCAGTTATGCCGCAGAGTAAAAAGGATGTGCTGACGCTTCTTGCCGCAACGGAGGAGATGGCATCCGAGCATGCCGACGGTCCGATTATCACAATGTCCATGGCAGGAACCGGACTGATCAGCCGTCTGTGCGGAGAAGTATTTGGCTCTGCACTGACCTTCGGCGCAGTCGGAAAGGCATCCGCACCAGGACAGATGAATGCAGCGGACTTAAATACCGTACTGAATCTGATTCATGACAGCATTGCATAAGTGTTTAATAACTTTATAACTAAACCACTTTAAAGCGTTAAAACATTTTTCTTGTAAAATTAAAAAGTTCTTGTTATAATAACCACAGTAGCCCATAACTTTGAGTTGGGGAATTGTGGTTATTATATTTTTAGGAGAACAACGATATGGATAAGATTGAACAAATTCGAGAAAAAATTGGAGAATGTGATGACATTATCATCGAGCAGTTAGCAAAACGTATGGGATATATTCAGGAGATCATTTCCTACAAGAAGGCAACCGGTATCCCAATTCTTCAGCCGGAACAGGAGAAGAAGCAGACTGATTCCCTTGAAGCGAAGCTCGGAGATAATGAATTCGAGGAAGAAATTCTTGATATTTTTAAATATATTATGAAAAACAGCCGCAGAATCCAGGCAAAGAGTCTGTTTGATTACAATGTATTCTTAATTGGCTTCATGGGAGCCGGAAAGAGCACGATTGCAGGGGAGCTTAAGGAGAAGCTTGAGATGAACCGTGTGGAGATGGATCAGATGATCGTGGATAAGCAGGGCATGTCGATTTCCGAGATCTTTGATGAGTATGGGGAGACTTATTTCCGTAACCTTGAGAGCAACACATTGATTGAGCTTCAGAAATGTAAGCAGACCATCGTATCCTGCGGCGGCGGTGTTGTTATGAGAGAAGAAAATGCAGACCATATGAAGAAAAACGGCCGTATCGTTCTTCTGACTGCAAAGCCGGAGACAATCTTTGAACGTGTCAAAGACAGTGATGAGCGTCCAATCTTAAACAACAACATGAATGTGGATTTTATCGCGGGACTTATGGAGAAGAGACGAGAGAAATACCTTGCAGCAGCAGATATCGTTGTTGAGACTGATGCGAAGACCGTAACCCAGATCTGCGAGGAGATCATCGCAAAGCTGATTGCATTTGACAATGCAAAGGAAGCCGAGGAAGCAAAATAAAAGCATATGTGAAAATTGCCAATAACAAAGAAAAACGCTGCCCATTTGATATGAGCAGCGCCTTTTCTTTGGCGATACAATTACTATATGACATCTCATACTTCATGTTTATTTTTGAAGATATCTATCCAATCTGCAATTAATGTCCCTGCTATCAATGCAAGAATAAGGATTCCCTCATGTAATAAGATCGTTATCATGCCAATTCCGTCAAAAAATCCCCCATACCATTGACAGATAAGCACAAAAATCATCAGAAATATGAACAGCTTATATCTTTTTTTTAATGTTTTAAATTCAAAATATTTTTTCATTTGTACCCCCCCTTTTTGTATCGGATAATTGATTGGTAATGTATGAAAGACGCCTTTATTATATAAGTACGAAAGATAATGAATTTGCACCAAACATTACGAAAGAAAGTGATCCTGTACGACAAAGGCATTATACAACGAAAACACTCTGATTGGTAGACTTCATAATTATTTTTTAGTTTATTTTGAAACTTTTTCTGCCCCTACCGCAGATACACGGTTTCTGCTGATACTATCCATACTGGCATTAGAATCGGTTCATTCCATAAGATTCCTGTATCAGCATTTCCTTGCAGGGATAACAGAAAAATCTTTGAATACTTTTTACCATGCCTGTTCCTATGTGAAAGCGGATTATTCCAGATTTATGAATGTGACAGCACGGCTTGCCTTGCACCTGATTCCGGATTTCTTGAAAACACATCCAGTGTTTCTCTGTATCGATGATACGATGGTTGCAAAATTTGAAAATATGTCAAAATTTTTTGACCACGCTACCCACAATGGTGTGAATTACCTCAATGGTCACTGTTTCGTAAGCCTCATGCTCTGCGTTCCTGTCTGGGATCACGGTAAGATATCTTATCTTGCAGTACCTTTAGGATACCGGATGTGGCAGAAAAAAGAATCAAAACTGCAGCTTGCTGCCTCTATGGTCCGTCAGGTCATGCCCGAGTTTTCACAGAAGAAAAATGTTATCATCCTTTGTGACAGCTGGTATATGAAACAGAATCTTGTTTCCATTATTGAGGAATATCCGAATCTCGACCTGATCGGGAATGCCAGATCAGACTCTGTTATTTATGATCTGGTACCAGCCCCTACAGGCAGAAAAGGGAGACCTGCAAAACATGGAAAACGTCTCTAGCAGAAAACCTTCTGGTCTTTATGCAACTATATGGTACGAAGCTGCAAAGGGATCGAGATGCTGGTCAATCTGATCAATATCAGTTATTGTGCAATGCAACTGCTCACTTATGTTGACGAATTTGCTGACTACAAAGGTAAAAGTGTTCAGATGTTGCGTGATGGTCAGACAGAGAAAGAGTTATTAGATCAAGGTATTGATAAGCATACCATTGATCTGGCTATGGCAATCAAATAGAGCTAAGGTAAAGTTTAACTCCAAAATTGTATTTTAACAGTAAAAGAATTCCGATCCTGCGTGAATGCAAGGGTTCCATGATATTTTTGAACAAGCTCTTTGATGATCGAAATGCCAAATCCATGTCCTTTTTGTGATTTTGAGGTATAATGTCCCAATTGTTCTACCGGAACAGGCGCAGTTATAAAGTTCGTGATGAAAAACATCAGGACGGATGAATCCTGGTAATATTGAAAGGTAATCTGTTTGAAATGATTCGTGGCAGAATATTCCAGAGCATTATCCAAAGCATTAAAAAGAATGCTGCAAAGATCACAATCGGTAATGGGAAGGGCGGCTTCCACATGACCGCTGTGCTGAATGGAAATGCTAGGATATTCCATTTCTTTTTGGAGTAAAATTGCATTGATCAGCATATTTCCGGTGTCAGGAAGTGTATGGGGTGTTTTCGTGGTATAAGAATGAAGGTTCGTAAGGTAATTTCTGGCATCCGCAAACTGATCCTGCTGTATCAGCAAAGTTAATATTTCAAGATGATTGGTTATATCATGTTTGATCTTCCGTATCTGAACAGCATTCTGTTGTAACTGGTCGTAATAAGCAGTTAGTGTATGCAGTTGGGTGTTCTGCCAATATTGGAGCTGCTTCTCATAGTTGCGCTGTGAGGAGGAAATCAGATATAAAATGACAGCAAAAACAGCAATCAGACAGACGCAGTTGAACAGCAGGAAAAGCGGCTGGCTGATATGGGCGGAAAAATGGTGGATAATGCTGATAAGAATACTGAGATAACCAGCACAAATACACAGCAGGACATTATTTTTCCGGTTAAGTGAGATCATATACTGTTTATGATAACAGATAAGCAGTATGCATAACAGAATACCAATGGCTGCAATATGGAAAACCGTATGCTCTAGATTTGCAGGAGCATGTGGAACCGGAAAAAGGGAATAGCATAAAGAGACAGTCTGGTAGGTGATCGAGGATAAGATATAGATTAAAAGCGATGAAATCAGACGATCACATATCGGGGAATCCAATAAAGCAAGACAGTAAATGACACAGACTGCAAGATCGAGGATCACAAAAGCAGTATAAGAATTTAACAGGAAGCATAGTATAAGCGTAGCGGATATGGCGATAAGGGCAGAAAAATAATTTGCTTTCCGGGAGATAATATTTTGGTGGAACAAAATAAGCAGCAGTAAAACTCCGATTAAAATGTTATTGAATTCTCTGGTGAAATATAACATAGGTGGTTCATCCTTTCAGAAATAATCTCGGTATACAGGTCGCAGACTGATTTTTTCCGGCGTCTTGATATTGGAAGAACGGTATGGTTCGCCATGATCACCGTCAGATCAGCAGGATGGAGCGTGCAGGGCTGTCTGAGATTTACCATATAAGATTTATGGATACGCAGCATATACCGGTAGTCAATATCTGCTTCCAACCGGGATAATCCTTTGCGCAGGGTAATGGTCTCTCCATTTTTCAGGACAAGTGTCGAATAGCTTCCGGCAGCTTTTATATATAGGATTGTATCATACGGAAGTCTGCGGTACAAAGAATTTGTGTCTGGAATTTCAAGAAATGAGAATGACGTTAACCGGTTCAGCATTTTTTGCATTAAGGCTTTGAAGGCAGAGGCATCGAGTGGTTTATGTAAAAATCCATATACATTTCTTCCAAACGCATCATAAAGAATTTCGCTGTGACAGGTAATAAAAACAATCATTGTCTCGCGGGATTCCATGTCAAAAATTTCTTTTACTTTTTGTCCGCTGAGTAGTGGCATTTCTTCATCAAGAAACAAAATATCAAGCGGAGGCTGATACTGAAGAACTTCTTTGCCGGAAGAAAAAGGAATCAGATCAGCACAAATATGAAGCATGGAACAGGTCTGGCTGCATAATGCAGTGATCTGATCAAGCCAGATTTTTTCATCATCACAAATCCCAATGGTATATCGTTTTCCCATTTTTCATCCCTCTTTCGACCATTAAAAACAAATATTGACCGTTAAAAACAAAGCAGTTGCCTGTAAATCCGGAGGTATTGTAACATTAAGAAAAAGACAGTGTCAAGCATCCAGGGACTGACAGGAGAAAGCAAAAATGTTTCGAATTATCAGGAAAACGGTTTATGAAGTCATCCGGCACAGGGGTGGCTCCTTTTTTATCATGATCACAGGAATGACAGCTGCAATGATCGGAATGCTGTTTGTGACAGGAAGAGCCCGAATGATATATTTGACGGAGGCATTTTATAATTGCGAAACATGCAGTATCAAACTGGATGGAAGTGTGGAAAAACAGCAGTTGCAGGAACTTTATAAAGAAGTTACGGAGAATAAAAAGCTGCCGGAAATTCGGGAAATGGCGGCATATGACCATTCTGCTGGCGTGATAGGAATGTATGGAAAGGATGAGCTGCGTATCACGATCCCATACGGTCGGTATTTTGACAGCGAAGAGCAAAAAGGTGGAAAAGTTGTGCTTCTGTCAGATTTTTATACGGCACAGCAGGATATCGCATTTCTTGAGAATATGCTCGGAAGCAGTATTGATCTGCCTGGGGCAGAAGAGCCCTATCGGGTTGTTGGAAGATATAATGGAACTTACATGCAGACAAATGTTTCTGCCAACGAAGTCATTATTCCAATAGAGACCTATATGCAGGAAACGTTTGTATCCGAGCAGATACAGATTGTTTTTTCAGACAGGCTCCGGAGCGATGATATTTCAGAGATAAAAAGGATCATAAAAAAATATGGGAAGGGTATCCATATAACAGAACCGGACAGATTTGAAAAAGCTGCATTACAGACGGCGGCAATGGAAAGTATGCCGCAGGGGGCAATTTTTATAGCTGCTTATATTACAATCATGAATTTATTCTTTTGCTGGATAAAGACGAATATGAGGCGTTTTTACATTTATTACCTGTGTGGGTGCAGCAGAAAAGAAATTGGAGTGCTTATGAACGTGTTGACGGTTGTGCTGTTATCTGCGGCATCGGCTGTTTCGTATGCTCTTTTTCAAATTCTAGAAAGTTATTTTGTACCGTATAGATTTCTGGCAGAACTGGAGCTAAAATGGAGCATTTTTTATTATGCTGGCATATGGATTTTGACTATGTCCGGAGTATGGATCATAACGGCTGGGCAGATACGTCTGTTTTGCGAACCGAAGGAGACCGGGATTGTATGAAATATATTTATATTGCGTGGAAATTATTCTGGAAACAGAAACTGACCAATCTGTTTTTGATGATAACGCTTATTTTATCTGTTTATTATCTTGCCCCTGCATGCAGTCAATTCCTGTATTACCGATCGGCAGCGCAGGAACTGGCGCATCTTGATATGGAAAATGGATATTATCTGTATCGGAATCCTTATTATGGAGGTCAGGATAAACAGCTTCTGGAATCGATACAAAGACGTGGAGCACAGACCGGAGTAATACAGGGAATCGCTTCTGTTTATTTTCTGGCAGAGGAAAAGGAACAGTATGAGGTATTATGCTACAATGATCTGCTGATCAGGCATTATCATCCAGAGCTGATACAGGGAACATGGTTTGAAGAAACTGATACAGGAGATCCAATACCGGCGGTGGTATCGCAGGAAACAGGATATCATTGTGGGGATGAATTTCAGATTACGGTTGATGCAGATGAGAAAAAACAGATCACATGCAGCGTGATCGGAATCCTAAGGAAGAGCCAGAACATTGTAAAGCTTTCTAATGCGGCAGACGAAGGATATTTTACGGCGGATGCACTGCTCGGAAAAGCTGAAAATACACTGATTCTTCCAGAGACGGCGGTAAAACGCGCGGGTATTGCTGCAAATGCCCAGACTTGCAGCAAGGGAAGTATTTTGTATACCGATCAGGATGTCGGATATGAACAGATAAAGGAAACATTTGGCTATGCCGGAATTGTGACAGGGCTTGATGCCGGAAACCGGAGATTTCTGGATCAAAGCAGACTGCTTGTCAATGCAATGGGCTGTTATTTTGTGCTATATCTTGCGATTGCAGTGATCTGTATGCAGTGCTGTCATATCGTGTTATGTGTCCGTATGACAAGGCAGTATACCGTTTATTATTTAAATGGAATGTCGCATCGGGACAGAATTTGCATAGAAGCAGTGAGAATGACAATTTTTATGTGCCTTTGTACTGTGGCAGCATATTTGTTTTTGTATCGGACAGGAATATTGCAAAATTATTTCAGTGATTATCATCCGATATGGATCGGGATGGCATTGATCGGATATCTTGTTTTTGTCATCCTGCCGATAACTGTGTATTTTGTATACAAAGAAGAAAAAACGAATCTGGCAGAGCAGATTGGCAGCTTGAATATTGAGGTGTAGGTTAAAATGAGGATCAGGATCAAAAAGAAACCGATATCGATCGCGATGCGTCGAAAATGGCATTTTTGGATATGGATCATTTGCATAATAGCAGGAGGATATGGGGTATACCAGTTTTTTGAACCGGTGGCAAAGACCAGTGGAACGACCTATGGAAATGAGAGTGACTGGCTTTTTCATATTCCGACGGATCAGGATACGGTGGATGTCTCTCCGGGACCGGATATGTGGGGGACAAAGGATTCCTATCATGTTGTAAAGCTGCGGTTTTATGATACCGCTGATGGGAAGATGATCACCGATCAAAATGCAATCGACGAGATTTTGTCCATGTTTGTATATACGGAGGATGCATTTGTCTATGATGAAGAATTAAGCGAAAATGGGGTCAGCTGCTTTTACTATAATGGGATACTGCCAGCAGAGCAAAAGGCAGCACTTTTTCAGGGCTTTCATGGAAAAGATGGCGGCATTGAGGAAAACGGAAAGAAAATACTGGAAATAAAAGTGGTGGAACAGGATGACAGTGTGGATGCCGAGGATTTTGACAGTCTGGAAGATGCTTTACAATGTCTGGAAAATGTTTCGCAGGGAGTGGGATATCATGTGCAGTGAGAAAATAATCGAGATCCGTAATCTTGGGAAAGGATTCCGGAAAGGCAAACAAAAACAGACTGTTTTGGAAGATCTGTCACTTACGGTCCATCGTGGAGAAATGGTCAGTATTATGGGACCGTCGGGAACTGGAAAATCAACGCTGCTTCATATCATTGGCTGTCTGGATATACCAGACAGTGGCTCCTACCGGCTGTGTGGAGAAGAAACGGCAGCGTTTTCGGATGCCAGACGTGCGCGGGTAAGAAATCAATTCTTTGGATTTGTTATGCAGCAGTTTGCGTTAATTGAAGAAGAAACGGTGGCGGACAATATGGAGGTTCCATTGTTATTTTCGAACCGTGGAATTTTTCAGAATGCAGATAAGGTGGAACAGATACTGAAATTATTCCATATGGAAGGATATGCGGATAAAAAAGTGAGAAATCTGTCGGGCGGGGAGAAGCAGAGGATTGCAATTGCAAGGGCATTGATCAATCAGCCGGAAATGATTCTGGCGGATGAACCGACCGGGGCACTTGACCGGAATACGACCAGGGAGATCATGGAGCTTTTAAAATCGCTGAATCAACAGGGGAAGACCATTCTGCTGATCACCCATGATCCCGTGGTGGCATCCTATTGTACAACTCAGTATGAGCTTGTGGACCGAAAACTAAAGAACGTATTACAGCCCGGCCCTACACCGTAATATGATATTTTTCCATCCAGTAATTGAGCTGGATAAAGTAGGCAACAAGCTGCGGCCCCGCCATTAACTGGCCAAACCATGGCTTTCCGTATTCGGCAGGGGCAGAAAGGAACTGCCTTGTTTTTTCCTGGTCGATAAGTGGGAGCACCGGAGCATTCGGCGTGGATAAGATCTCCTCCATGCCATGGATCAGAAGCTTTTCATAGCCCGGATGATAGGTTTTCGGGTAAGGGCTTTTCTTGCGGTGAAGAAGCTCCGGTGGCAGAAGCTCGCTGCATGCATCGCGCAGCAGTGTTTTTTCCACGCCGTTTTTGTATTTCATATGCCATGGAACATTAAAGACATATTCGATAATGCGGTGGTCGGCAAATGGAACGCGGGCTTCTAGTCCTGAGTACATGCTGGTGCGATCCATGCGGTCAAGAAGCGTCTGCATGAACCATTTGATATTGAGATAACCAATGATGCGGCGGCTTTTCTCTTCTGGATCTTCGTCTGGGAGAAGAGGCGCTTCCTTTTTGGACTCCTCGTAGCGCATATGGGAATAGGCGGCAAGATCAAGCTCCTTTTTTGTTTCTTCATTTAAAAATGCCATACGCGGAGTGACATCCGAAGACCATGGGAAGCCGTCTTTTTCTAAGAGCTCCTTCCGGTAGAACCATGGATAGCCGCCAAAGATTTCATCGGCACATTCCCCGGTCAGTGCAACCTTATTGTGGCGGCTTACAAGGCTGCAGAAGTAAAGCAGGGAGGAATCTACATCGGTCATGCCGGGAAGATCCTTGGCATCCACTGCGGTAAACAGGGCATGATAGAGCGTTTCCTCATCACATTCAAGACAGCTGTGGTTCGTATCATACCAGGTCAGCATTTTTTTCACATAGGGGATATCCCGTTCCGGTTGGAAGGAGTTGGACTGAAAATAGATGTCATTGTCCTTGAAATCAAAGGAGAACGTATTTAAGGTCTGCCCCTGTTTCTTCAGATATTTGGCAGCGATTGCGGTTACAATGCTTGAATCAAGACCGCCGGATAAAAAGGTACAGACCGGAACATCGGATACCATCTGTCTTCTAATCGCATCTTCTACGAGAAAGCGGGTATGGGCAACCGTATCTGCATAGCTTTCAAGATGGGGGAAGCTTTGCAGCTCCCAGTAAGCTTCATCGATCAGACCGCTTTGGGAAAAGGTAAGGAAATGGCCTGGAAGAACCTCCTTTAAGCCTTTGAAAATGCCGCAGCCTGATGTATGGGCCGGACCGATGGAAAGAAGCTCTAAAAGCCCTTTTTTATCAAGTGACGGGGTAAAGCCGGGGTATTCAAAGCATGCCTTTGGTTCGGAGCCAAAGATTAAGGTATCGTCCATAAGGGTATAAAAGAGTGGTTTGACACCGGCACGGTCGCGGTATAAAAGCAGCCG
>CAKRLN010000052.1 GCA_934359535.1 uncultured Lachnospiraceae bacterium | reverse complement strand
GAATGCAAACAGTGCGATCATTGTTTCTGTAACTCCGGAAGACTATGGGGCATCGGATGCACTGGCTGGAATGCGCTATCAGCAAATGCTGGAAAAAAAAGTATATGAGCTTGCCGGGGGAAAAATTCCACAGCAGCTGTTTTATGACTATAAAACAAACCGGGCTTCTGATTCCTATGGAGCATTTTCATCGGAGACAAAGGGAGAGGCGGTATTTTCCAATCTGAGGGGACTTTTGTCTTTTGATATGGAGCAGAGCTTTATTGCAGGAATGAAGCATTTTTCACATATCATACCAGGCTTTGACCGAAACGATGCCATTTTATCCGGGATGGAAACACGAACCTCATCCCCGCTTCGGATTATCCGTGGGCAGACGCTTGAAAGCAGCATAAAAGGACTTTATCCGTGTGGAGAAGGGGCTGGATATGCTGGAGGAATTATGTCTGCTGCAATCGATGGAATTAAAGTTGCAGAGGCAGTCATTCAGAAATATAAACAGAATTCATAATAAAACTTTAATAAGACAGAGAGGATAAAAACGTGCTTGAAGAAGTAACACCAATGATGCAGCATTATCTGAAAACAAAAGAAGACTATAAGGATTGTATTTTATTTTACCGGCTTGGTGATTTTTATGAAATGTTTTTTGATGATGCAAAAACGGTGTCAAAGGAATTAGAACTGACGCTGACCGGAAAAAGCTGCGGATTAAAGGAACGCGCGCCAATGTGCGGAGTTCCTTTTCATGCCGCAGATGGCTATATCAACCGGCTTGTCTCAAAGGGATATAAGGTTGCAATCTGTGAACAGGTAGAAGATCCAAAGCTTGCAAAAGGAATTGTAAAGCGGGAAGTAATCCGCGTTGTCACACCGGGAACGAATATTGATATGCAGTCTTTGGATGAGACAAAAAACAATTTCATTATGTGCATTGTCTATTTAGAAGATAAATTCGGCATTGCGACCTGCGATGTAACAACCGGGGAATATAATGTGACAGAGGTTAATTCTGCAAGAAAGCTCTTGGATGAGTTGAACCGTTTTGCTCCATCCGAGTTGATTTGTAATCAGGCACTTTATATGAGCGGAATTGATGTAGAGGATTTTAAGAACCGGCTTCATATTGCAGTGTCTTCTCTGGATTCCTGGTATTTCGGAGATGACCTCGCCAAAGAAACCCTGCTTTCCCATTTCCATGTAAAACAACTTGCAGGGCTTGGATTGTCGGATTATGCCTGTGGTGTCATTGCTGCCGGAGCACTTTTAAAATATCTTTATGAAACACAGAAGAACTCTTTGGAACACATTTTAGAGATCCATCCGTATTCCATTGGAAAATATATGATCATCGACAGCTCCTCAAGAAGAAATCTTGAGCTTGTGGAAACACTCCGCGAAAAGGAAAAAAGGGGCTCGCTGCTATGGGTACTGGATAAAACCAAAACTGCAATGGGGGCACGTTTTTTACGTGCCTGTGTGGAACAGCCGTTGATCGATAAGGAGGAGATCTTAAAACGCCAGGAGTTTATCACTTCTTTAAATAAGCAGGCGATCACACGAGAAGAGATCCGGGAATATCTGAATCCGATCTATGATCTGGAACGTCTTGTCACAAGGATCACCTATCAGACGGCAAATCCAAGGGATCTGATCGCATTCCGGAATTCCCTTGCAATGCTTCCATCCATCCGGACACTGCTTGATGATATGGAGGGCAGCCTGGCAGATGAAATCCGCAGTGGATTCGATTGTCTTTCCGATATCCATAAGCTAGTCGATGATTCGATTCTTGAAGAACCGCCAATATCGGTGCGTGATGGCGATATCATAAAGGATGGTTATAGTGAAGAGGTCGACAAACTCCGGAAGGCTAAAACAGAAGGAAAAACCTGGCTTGCAAACCTCGAAGCAAGCGAACGTGAAAAAACCGGAATTAAGAATTTAAAGATCCGGTACAACAAAGTCTTCGGCTATTTCCTGGAAGTTACCAATTCTTTCAAAGATCTTGTGCCGGATTATTATATAAGGAAACAGACACTGACTAACGCAGAACGCTATATTACACCAGAATTAAAAGAGTTAGAGGAAACGATCCTTGGTTCGGAGGATAAACTGGTTGCCCTTGAATATGATCTTTTCCGCGAAGTCCGGGATCAGCTTGCGGCAAATGTCGCAAGAATTCAAAAAACGGCAAAGGCCATTGCAAAAATTGATGCGTTTGCCTCCCTTGCTGTTGTAGCAGAACAGAATAATTACTGCCGGCCGAAAATCAATGAGCAGGGGGTAATTGATATCAAGGGCGGACGCCATCCAGTTGTTGAAAAGATGATTTCCAATGATATGTTCATTGAAAATGATACATATCTTGACAATCGCAGCGACAGAATCTCGATTATTACCGGACCAAATATGGCAGGAAAATCAACTTATATGAGACAGACTGCTTTGATTGTACTGCTTGCACAGATTGGAAGCTATGTTCCGGCAGCTTCCGCAAATATTGGCATTGTTGACCGGATTTTTACAAGAGTCGGGGCTTCCGATGATCTTGCTTCCGGCCAGAGTACTTTTATGGTTGAAATGAATGAGGTTGCAAACATTTTGCGGAACGCAACGGGGAACTCCCTTCTGATCTTAGACGAAATCGGCCGTGGAACAAGCACCTTTGATGGATTAAGTATTGCCTGGGCGGTAGTAGAGCATATTAGTAATCCGAAGCTTCTTGGAGCAAAAACACTGTTTGCAACCCATTACCATGAGCTGACAGAGCTTGAAGGAAAATTAAATAATGTACATAATTATTGCATTGCTGTAAAAGAAAAAGGGGATGATATTGTCTTCCTGCGTAAGATCGTAAAGGGTGGAGCAGACAAAAGCTATGGTATCCAGGTTGCAAAGCTTGCCGGTGTTCCAGAATCGGTCATTGACCGTGCAAAGGAAATTGTCGAGGAGCTTTCCGCAAATGACATTACTGAAGTTGTAAAAAGCATTGCCGTAGAGACAGCTCCGCGGAAGAAAAAGGAAAAGGAACATCTTGACGAAGTCGATCTTGCACAGATGTCCTTATTTGATACAGTTTCTGACGATGATATCCTTGAGGAACTAAAAAGTGTCGACATCGGAAACCTGACTCCGCTTGAAGCCTTAAACAAATTATACGAATTACAGAATAAAGCGAAGAATCGCTGGTAAAGGGGAGATCATATGCCACAAATTACACTGCTTAGTCAGGATACAATTGATAAAATTGCAGCAGGCGAGGTTATTGAGCGCCCATGCTCTGTTGTAAAGGAGCTTGTGGAAAATGCAATTGATGCAGGGGCTACTGCGGTTACTGTTGAAATTAAAGAAGGCGGGATCTCCTTCATCCGGATTACCGACAATGGCTGTGGAATTGAACATGCACAGGTTCCGCTTGCTTTTTTACGTCATTCTACAAGTAAGATCAAAAAAGTGGAAGACTTAATGTGTGTAAAATCCCTTGGTTTCCGAGGAGAAGCGTTATCAAGCATCGCGGCAATTGCAAGGGTGGAGCTTATAACAAAGACAGAGGACGAGCTGACGGGTACACGTTATCTGATCGAAGGCTCCAGGGAAACTGCAAATGAAGAAATCGGAGCCCCGAATGGAACAACGTTTCTGATCCGGGATCTGTTTTATAACACTCCGGCACGGCGTAAATTTTTAAAAACCCCAAAAACCGAAGGGAATTATATCAGTGATATGATGGAACGGCTTGCACTTTCCCATCCGGATATTTCCTTTAAATACATTACCAATAACCAGACAAAGCTTCATACATCCGGAAATGGAAGCGTTAAAGATCTGATCTATCATATTTTTGGCAGGGAGATTACAGCGGCAGTCCTTCCAGTCGAGCTTAGGGGAGAACTCTTTCAACTGCATGGCTTCATTGGTAAACCACTGATTTCACGGGGAAACCGGAACTATGAAAATTATTTCATTAATGGAAGATATATTAAAAGCTCTCTGATTGCAAAGTCGATAGAGGAAGCCTATAAAAGCTTCCTGATGCAGCATCAGTATCCGTTTTGCGTGTTATACTTTGATTTTCCGGGAGAGCTTCTCGATGTCAATGTCCATCCAACCAAAATGGAGCTTCGGTTCGGACACAATGAAGAAATCTATAAGGAATTGTATGAAGGCTTGCATGCCATATTATCGGGAAGAGAAATGATCCCACAGGTTCCGGTTACAGAAGAAAAAATAAAAAAAGAGCCAGCATCTGTACAAAAGCCGGTTGTTCCGGAGCCGTTTGAAAAGAACAGAAGAGAGCAGATGGAGAAAAAGAACCACATCCGGCAGGAGCTTTCCCCTGCCACAGTGCTCCGGGAAAATGTAAGTTTTCCACAGGAACGAAAAATTACAGTTCCGGTTCTTCCGGCGCATCCAGTAAAAGAGCACACCGTATCCATGCAGGAAGCAGCATTGGAAAAGAGCCCGCCCACTTTGCAAAAGAAAGATGCAGCTTCTTCCTATCAGGAACTTACATTAGGCGATATCAGCAAAGAATTCCTGTCTGAAGAATCCAGAAAACAACACCGGATCATTGGACAGCTATTTAAAACCTACTGGCTGATCGAATTTGAAGACAAGCTCTTTATTATTGACCAGCATGCGGCACATGAGAAAGTCTTATATGAAAGAACGATGGCTTCTTTGAAAAAGAAGGAATATACCTCACAGGCAGTGAGCCCTCCGATCGTGCTAAGCTTAGATGCAAAGGAATCGGAAATGTTAGAAAAATTCCGTCCACAGATTGAACAGCTTGGCTATGTGGTTGAACCATTCGGCGGAAAGGAATATATGATAACTGCGATTCCTGCCAATCTGTTCCATCTGGATATGAAGGATCTGTTTATTGAAATGCTAGATGATTTTTCCAATCTGTCTGGGAAAGAGACTCCGGATCTGATATTGGAAAAGGTTGCCTCCATGTCGTGTAAGGCAGCCGTTAAGGGAAATACTTCGTTAAGCCTTCCGGAAATGGAAGCTTTAATCGATGAGCTTCTTTCGCTGGACAATCCATACAACTGCCCGCATGGAAGACCAACGATCATTTCAATGACAAAATATGATATAGAAAAGAAATTTAAGAGGATCGTATAATGGAATATGAAAATACCCCCCTGGTTGTTCTGACCGGACCTACTGCAGTAGGAAAAACCGATTTATCCATTGCGCTTGCAAAACGGATTGACGGTGCCATCATTTCGGCAGATTCCATGCAGGTCTATAAGTATATGGACATTGGTTCTGCGAAAATTATGCCGGATGAAATGCAGGGAATCCCACATTATCTTGTGGACGAGCTGCGTCCGGATGAAGAATTTAATATTGTCCGTTTTCAAAAGATGGCAAAGGCTGCGCTTCACAAAATCTATGCTGATGGTCAGATCCCGATTCTTGTCGGCGGAACCGGATTTTATATCCAGTCCCTCTTGTATGACATTGATTTTACTGCTGAAAAAGAGGACACTTCTTATCGGGAAGCATTGACTGCATTTGCAAAAGAGAATGGAAATCATGCGCTGCATGAAAAATTAAAAGAAATTGATCCAGTTTCCTATGAAACGATCCATGAAAATAATGTTAAGCGCGTGATCCGTGCACTGGAATTTTATCATCTGTCCGGCTATCCGATCTCAAGTCATAACGAAAAAGAACGAAAAAAAAGCTCTCCTTACCGATCGGCTTATTTTGTTTTGACCGACGAACGAACACATCTTTATAAGCGGATTGACAAGCGTGTCGATCTTATGATTGAGGCAGGGCTTGTCGGGGAAGTCCAGAAGCTAAAGGAGATGGGGATGAAAAAAGACATGGTCTCTATGCAGGGGCTTGGGTATAAAGAAATCTTTGATTATTTAGAGGGTCGGACAACCTTAGAGGAAGCCATTTATATTATAAAACGTGAGACGAGACATTTTGCCAAACGGCAGTTAACCTGGTTCAGACGGGAACGGGATGTGATCTGGTTTGACAAATCCGCCTATCAGTACGATGATAAACGTATCTTAGACGATATGATAAAACAATTAAAAGATAAAGGAGTTTGCAAATGAATGAGTTATTAGCAGAACAATATGCACGCCTTGGAATTTCAAGGGAAGTGTTTGAATTTGGGAGAAAGATTGAAGAGCAGTTAAAGGAACGCTTTGATGTGATTGACGCCCGTGCAGAGATCAATCAGCTGAAGGTGATTTCTGCAATGCAGAAAAACCGCGTGAATGCGGACTGTTTTCATATTTCAAGTGGATATGGATATAATGATTTAGGAAGAGATACATTAGAAAAAGTATATGCCGACTGCTTCAAGGGAGAAGACGCACTTGTCCGTCCACAGATTACCTGTGGAACACATGCACTTGCACTTGCACTGATGTCGAATCTACGCCCAGGTGATGAGCTTTTATCACCGGTTGGAAAGCCGTATGATACATTAGAGGAGGTGATCGGCATCCGCGATTCCAAAGGTTCTCTCGCAGAATACAAAATCAGTTATGCACAGGTAGATCTGCTTCCAGATGGTGGATTTGATTATGAAGGAATCCGTAATGCCATAAATGAAAAAACACGCCTTGTAACGATCCAGCGTTCTAAGGGCTATGCAACAAGACCGACCCTTTCCGTTGAACGGATTGGAGAACTGATTCATTTCATTAAGGGAATCAAGCCGGATGTCATTTGCATGGTTGACAACTGCTATGGTGAATTTGTGGAAGAACGGGAGCCGTTAGAGGTCGGTGCAGACATGATCGTTGGTTCCCTCATTAAAAATCCGGGTGGCGGACTTGCCCCGATCGGCGGATACATTGTCGGCAAAAAGGAATGCGTGGAGAATGCCGCATATCGTCTGACTTCGCCAGGGCTTGGCAAAGAGGTTGGAGCATCACTTGGTGTGATCCAGTCCTTCTATCAGGGACTTTTTCTTGCTCCGACTGTTGTAAGTGGTGCATTAAAGGGAGCGATCTTTGCCGCAAATATTTATGAAAAGCTTGGCTATAAGGTTGTTCCGGACTCAAAGGAAAGCAGGCACGATATCATTCAGGCCGTAGAGCTTAACAGTCCGGAGGCAATGTGTGCATTCTGTGAAGGTATCCAGGCAGCAGCCCCGGTTGACAGCTATGTAACTCCGGAGCCATGGGCGATGCCGGGATACGACAGTGATGTTATCATGGCAGCAGGAGCCTTTGTCCAGGGTTCTTCCATTGAGCTGAGTGCAGACGGACCATTAAAGCCTCCATATGCTGTTTATTTCCAGGGAGGACTTACCTGGCCACATGCAAAGCTTGGAATTTTGATGTCTTTACAAAAACTTTATGAACATCAACTTGTGAAGATAGATTAAGTGTGATAATATTTAAGAGAAAATTTCGGAGTCCTATAAGACTCCTTCTGATATGATGGTTCACCGGATGACTGGGAGAGTAGGAAGGGATTTATGACCAATCATACAAATATGAAAAATCTGCCGGAATCAGAACGCCCGTACGAGAAATTTTTAAAAAACGGTGCAAAAAGCCTTACGGATGCAGAGCTTATTTCCGTTATCATCAAAAGCGGAACCGTAAGCCGTACTTCCATGGAAATTGCAAGAGAGCTGCTTTCGGAACGTCAGGGCAATCTTTTGAATCTGTATGAATACAGCTTTGAAGAGCTCTGCACCTTTGATGGAATTGGAAAAGTGAAAGCCATTCAGTTAAAATGTATCGCAGAGCTTTCGAAGAGAATTTCAAAGACCGAGAGCGGATATCATCTGAAAATGGATACGGCACAGTCGATTGCTGATTATTACATGGAGCAGCTGAGACACCGTAAGGAAGAGGCTCTTTATGGGGCATTTTTTGATGCAAAATGCAAATTTTTAGGGGACTGTGAGATTTCTGTTGGAAGTGTAAGCTCGGCTTTTGTTTCCCCACGTGATGTTTTTCGCAGGGCACTCGAAAAAAATGCTGTGTATTTCATATTGCTGCATAACCATCCAAGTGGTGATCCAACACCGAGCGAGGATGACTGGCAGGTAACCCGCCGCATTTTATCCTGTGGAGAGATGCTTGGGATTGAGCTTGCAGATCATATCATCATTGGCGATAATTGTTACTTCAGTTTTCGGGAAGAACATATCATATAACTTATGAAAAGGGAGAACGTACGATGAATAATAATGTCTATGGCATTGACCTTGGAACCTGTAACTTTAAAGTGTTTTGTAAATCTACAGGTAAAATATTAAAAGAAAAAAACACAATCGCAATCATTAATAAAAATCAGATCTATTCCTATGGAGATGCTGCCTATGCCATGTATGAAAAGGCTCCGGAATCCATCAATGTAACCTTTCCTGTTGTGACAGGTGTCATTGCAGATTTTAATTTTCTCCAGACGATGATCTTTGATTATTTAGAATCCCATATGAAAGGAAAGATCAAAGGCGCAGAATTCATTGTTGCCGTTCCAACCGATATTACAGATGTTGAGAAACGTGCCTTCTTTGAATTATTCTACAAGAATAAAGTAAAACCTAAAAATGTCCTTCTCTGTGAGAAGCCGATTGCAGATGCAGTAGGTCTTGGTCTTGATGTAAATGAACCAACTGGTGTTATGATCGTCGATATGGGTGCAGATACCACCGAGATCTCAGTTATTTCACTTGGCGGACTTGTATTAAGTGATCTGATGCATTTTGGAGGTAACCGTCTTGATGAATCAATCATCAGCTATATCCGGAAAGAATATAACCTTGTGATTGGTCAGAAAACAGCCAAATCTTTAAAGGAATCGTTAGGCTCAGGACTTCCTGGAAGAACAGAGACGATGGTAATTGTTGGAAGGGACGTTGTCAGTGGCCTTCCGATTGAGATGGAGATTACGGCTGAGGTTGTCTATGAAGCAACAAAGGCAAACCTGGAATCCATCTGCAATTCCATCAAAATGATCCTTGAGAAGACTCCACCGGAGCTTGCAAAGGATATTATCCATGCCGGCATTTATATTACAGGTGGGGGTTCCCAGATTGCACATTTGGATCAGTTATTTGAACAGATCACAAACATCAAAGTAAATACATGCGATGATCCGGAAGAGAGCGCTGTCCGTGGTCTTGTCAAGATTGTATCGGATTCTAAATATAAACGTCTTCCATTCAGCATGAAAAACAGCAGTATGAAATAAGAATGAAGAGGGTTTCATGAACAATTATCGAAATAAGAAAAAAAAGCTGTCCGCAAAATACATGCTTCTTATTATGACGATCGGCTGTGTGATATTGATTTTTGCAAGCCTTACCTTAAATATATCAGGTGGTCCGCTCAATGCGGCTGCCGGATATATTTTTGTTCCTATGCAAAAAGGGATTAACTCTGCCGGACAGTGGATTTCCGACAAGGCCAATGATTTTAAAACGCTTGAAGAAGTTCAGAAAGAAAATTCCAAATTGAAAGAGCAAAACGATGAACTGACGGCACAGCTGACAACGATCAAGCTTGAAAAATATGAGCTTGATCATTTAAGGGAATTGTTGGATTTAGATGAAAAATATTCCGGCTATCAGAAGGTCGCAGCAAGTGTAATCGCAAAGGACACAAGTAACTGGTTTTCCGTCTTTACAATTGACAAAGGCTCAAAGGATGGCCTGAAAAAAGGAATGAACATTATTGCAGGAAGCGGACTTGTTGGTATTATTACGGATATCGGGCCGAATTATGCAAAGGTACGTTCTATCATTGATGATTCTGCAAATGTAAGTGCTATGGTGACGACAACTGGCGATAATATGAATGTCAGTGGTAATCTCCAGACAATGAATTCAGATCAGGTGATCTCGTTCTCAGAACTCAGAGATTCCGAAAATAAAGTCCAGATCGGGGATCCGGTTGTTACCTCTTATGTTTCTGACCAATATCAGCAGGGAATTTTAATTGGTTATATTGCAAGCATCGAAACAGATTCTAATAAACTGACGAAATCCGGTACTATTACACCGGTTGTCGATTTTGAACACATGGAAAATGTTCTCGTCATTCTTGACTTAAAGGATACCGGTAATACCGATGCATCCCAGACATCTGGTACCGGGGATTCTAAGACTCAGACAACGGAACAGTAACGAGGTGGTTTCATGCGAAGAAAAATTGTTTTATTTATTATCATAGCAGTATGCTTTCTGCTTCAGTCAACGGTCTTTCAGGCGCTTTCCTTCGCCAATATCACCCCGAATCTTATGATCATTGTCGTATCTGCCTTTGGTTTTATGAGAGGCCGTAAGGAAGGGATGGTAATTGGCTTTTTTTGCGGTTTGCTTATAGACATATTTTGCGGTTTTTATCTAGGGGTATATGCTTTACTTTATATGTACATCGGATATTGCAATGGGATTTTCCAGAAGCGGTTTTATCCGGATGATATTAAGCTGCCGCTGCTTTTAATCGGAGCTAGTGATATTGTGTGTAACCTGATTGTATATTTTGTCATGTTTCTGTTCCGCAGCAGATTTCACTTTCTGTATTATGTAAGAACGGTAATCCTGCCGGAATATGTCTATACCATGGTGATTACGATCTTTTTCTATTATCTGTTGCAGAAAATTAATCAGAAGCTTGAAATTTCTGAAAAAAGGAGAGCAAAAAAATTTGATTTATGATATAAAAGATTTTTTGAAAAAGTTTTTCAGCTCAAGACTCTTTGTTTTATCAGCAGTCATGATCGGACTTGCAGCGATCTTAATCGCACGTGTATTTTCCCTGCAGATTGTAAATGGGGCATATTATCAGAATAACTTTCGGATGCAGATTGAAGAGACCATCAGCATCAATGCATCCAGAGGAAATATTTATGACTGTAATGGGGAACTGCTTGCCTACAATGAGCTTGCCTATGCAGTTACAATTACAGATGTCTTTGACAATTCCGATGATAAGAATAAGGAATTAAATGACGAGCTTGCTGAAATTGTTTCTGTAATCCGCAAAAACGGTGATACGCTTTATAACGATTTTGCAATCAGCCTGAATGCTGATGGTACATACAGCTATAACGTAACCGGCAGCACATTAAACCGATTTCTTGCAGATGTATTTGGGAAATCTTCTTATAAAGATCTTGAATATAACAAAAAATTTGGGTTTAATGAGTCCTCTGCAACAGCAGATCAGATCATGGGATATCTGATGGATGAGAATAATTATGACATTCCAAAAACCTATGATCTGCAGACTGCTTATGATGTGGTAGTAGTCCGGTATTCCATGAGCGCCAACCGGTTTTCAAAATACAAATCAACAACCATTGCGAAAAATGTCTCCGATGAGACGGTTGCCTATATGAATGAACATTCCGGTGAGATGACCGGAGTCTCCATTGAAGAGGATACGATCCGTAAATATAATTACAGTGATTATTTTGCGTCGATTATCGGATATACCGGTAAGATTTCAACCGACGAATATGATGCACTAAAAGAAACCGATGATTCCTATACCCAGAATGACGTTGTTGGTAAATCCGGCCTGGAACAATATTATGAAAGCTATCTGCGTGGAGTAAATGGAGAGCAGACCGTTCTTACCGATAATATGGGAAAAATTTCTGAAGTTGTAAAAACAACAGATTCAACCGCTGGAAATGATGTCTACTTAAGCATTGATGCACATCTGCAGGAAGCAGCATATAAGCTTTTAGAGCAGGAGATCGCAGGAATTTTATATGACAGTGTCCAGAAT
>CAKRLN010000051.1 GCA_934359535.1 uncultured Lachnospiraceae bacterium | reverse complement strand
CCCATGCCATCTGCCACAATATAAAGATTCGGGAGATTTCCAACTGGCGTATCACACGCAAACAAATAATCCTGGTTCATCTCACGCCTGATTCCAGTATCTGTCATGGAAAACGTCTTCATCTGTACTGCCTACCTTTCCGCCGAAATAAAACTAGGCTCTATTTCACCTATGCCATCTTAACATAATCCCTATTCCTTTGCAAGAATCGCATGTTTGTCTACATAGCTCTTCCTTAACTGTCCGCAGGCACCATCAATATCTCTCCCCATTTCCCTGCGTACCGTCACGGCAAGTCCGCTCTTTTCCAGCTTATTTTTAAATGCAGCGATCACATGTGCATTCGACTGCACATAGTCCCGCTCCTTGATCGGATTAACCGGAATCAGATTGATATGGCAGTTCATGCCCTTTACAAGCCGCACAAGCTCTGCTGCATCCTCATCCGTATCATTGACACCGCCGACAAGGCTGTATTCAAAGGTCACTCTCCGGCCGGTCTTCTCAAAATAATATTTACATGCATCCACAACCTCATGGATCTCATATTTATTCGCAACCGGCATTAAAGACAGTCTTTTTTCCTGATTAGACGCATGCAGCGACAGTGCCAGTGTGATCTGAAGCCTTTTTTCTGCAAGCTCCCTCATTTTCGGAACAATCCCGCAGGTCGATACCGTCAGATTTCTCTGGCTGATATGTAATCCGTTCTCATCGCACAAAAGCTCGATAAACCGGAGCAGATTGTCAAAATTATCCATCGGCTCCCCGGTTCCCATCACGACTACGTTTGAGATCCGCTCTCCGATATCCTTTCCGATCTGATAGATCTGGTCAAGCATCTCTGCCGGGGTAAGCCCCCTTACCAGCCCATCTAATGTGGAAGCACAAAAACGACAGCCCATCCGGCAGCCAACCTGGGAAGATATGCATACGGAATTGCCATGCTTATAGCGCATCAAAACACTCTCAATCACATTTCCGTCCGCAAGCTCAAATAAATATTTCCTTGTTCCGTCAAGCTTTGAAATCTGAACCTCAAGCTTCTTTAGCGTCGTAAGAGCCGCATGCTCCTGAAGCGTTTCGATAAGCTTCTTCGAAATATTTGTCATCTTCGAAAAATCATCTGCCTGTTTTCCATGGATCCACTGATAAATCTGCTTCGCACGGAACGGCTTTTCCGAAAGCCCTTCCATAAACTGCGTAAGCTCCTCAAGGTTCATGGATTTCAGATCCGCTTTTTCACTCATTGTCTCTCCTTAATTTTGCAATAAAAAATCCATCATTTCCAAGCTCCCCTGGAAACATCTGTTTCATAGCAAGAAGCTTCATGTCTGGAAACTCCTTTGTAATCCAGATAGCATTGTTCTCATTTTCTTCCTTCTGAATCGTGCAGGTACTATAAATCACAGTACCACCCTTTTTCACATAAGGGATTACATTCTTTAAAATTCTTCTTTGAAGCAGGACAAGCTCTTTTTGCTTCTCCGGTGTCATCTTATAGCGGATATCCGTTTTCTTGCCCATCACTCCAAGCCCGGAGCAAGGAAGATCACACATCAAAATATCTGCCTTTCCGACAGAAGCAGGATCTTGCACCGTTGCATCCATCTGCACCGCCTTCATATTGGAAAGTTCATGCCTTTTTCTGTTTTCTTCGATAAGCCCTGTCTTGTATTCCGTCAGATCTCTTGCTTCCACCATTCCGGTTCCATCCATAAGCTCTGCCATATGAGAGCTCTTTCCGCCCGGAGCTGCACAGACATCAATAATATAATCGCCCTTTTTTGGCTCGGCAAGCTCTGCCGCAAGCATGGAGCTTACGTCCTGCACATAAAAATCGCCATCCCGAAAGGAGGAAAGTCCCTGTAAATGATCAAATCCGCTGATCGAAAACGCATACCCGGAAATCCGTTTCCATGCTTCCCCAAAAAGCTTCTCATATGCCGGATCATCAGTTTTACAGGATAATCCACCATCGGTTATTTTTTCACCGACATTATCCACGATAACGCCCTCGGTTTTCAACCGTGTACACAATTGCTCCGGGGAGCCCTTCATGCGGTTCGTGCGGATTGTAAGTGGCTCTTCCCGATAGAAATTTTTAAGAATCTCCTCTGTGCGGGAAAATCCATATGCTTCCAGCCAGCCAGATACAATCCAGCCAGGAACAGAATAGCATACCTCAAGGTAACGCTCTGGTTCCAGCTTTGCATCCGGGTATAACAGTCTGTCACCCTCTCTTACCACACTGCGCAGCACACCGTTTACAAAGCCGGACAACTGCCTAAAGCCGCGTTTTTTTGCAAGCTTTACCGCCTCATTACACACTGCCGAATCCGGGATCGCATCCATATAGCGGAGCTGGTAAACGCTCATGCGTAAGAGGTTTCTGATAAACGGCTTCATTTTACGAACCTTGACCTTGGAAAAGGAATCGATGATATAGTCCATCTCAATCTGGTGTTCAATTGTTCCCTCGGCAAGCCTCGTTAAAAATGCACGTTCTTTCTTCTCCAGATACTGATGCTTATCAAGAACACCTCGGATCATAAGATGGGAATATTCATCCTTCTCATTGACCTCAATCAAAATGTCAAGAACAAGCTCCCTGATATTTACATTAGTCGTCACGGTTTCTTCCTCCAAACAATATTACAAGTCGAAGCAGCTGTAAAATCGCGGCTGCGGCACTCGCAACATAAGTCAGCGCTGCAGAGCCAAGCACCTTTCTTGTATCCTTTAATTCCTCCTGTCCTAAAATGCCCTGTGTCTCAAGCTGTGTTAAGGCGCGTGCGGAAGCATTGAACTCAACCGGAAGTGTCACAAGCTGGAAGATCACTGCAAAGGAAAACAGTAAAATTCCAAGATTGATTAAAAATGCTGACATACTTCCATTAAAAAATAATCCAATGATAATCATCGGCCATGCAAGCGTAGAACCAAAACTGGCTACCGGAACGATCGCACTGCGCAGCGTCAGCGGAAAATAGCCCTTCTGATGCTGGATCGCATGTCCGCACTCATGTGCTGCAACCCCGACTGCTGCAACTGACGTTGCACTATAAGTAGAATCCGACAGATTAAGCGTCTTTTGCGACGGATTATAATTGTCGGTCAGTTTTCCGGAAATATGGCGGATCTCCACATCATAGATTCCCGCCGAATGTAAAATACGTTCTGCCGCCTGCGCCCCGGTCATCCCGGACATGCTGCGGTATCTGGAATATTTATCAAAGGTTGCGTTGACCTTAGCCGATGCGATCATACAGATCACAGCACCAATAATCACAAGAATATAGGTATAATCATACATGTAATAAAATGGCATGGTAATTTCCTCCTTTACTCATTAAACACGTTAGGTAATTGCCTATTAAACACGCTGGAAAAAGGTTCCTTCCTCTACGGGACAGCCACGTAAAAATGCGTCAATCTGCATACGTTTTTTCCCCTCGAGCTGCACTTCCTCTAAGGAAAGAATGCCTTTTCCGGTCTGTACGAAAAGCTCATCCTTCGTCACATGACAGATGCAGCCTGGCTCATATTCAGTTTCATCGGATACAACCCTCGCTTTCCAGATCTTAAAGGTCTTACCCGTAAGCTTTGTATATGCGCTTGGCCATGGATTTAAACCGCGGATCAGACGTTCAATAGACTTAGCGGAATTGTTCCAGTCAATATTTCCGATCTCCTTCGTGATCTTTGCCGTGTGGGTTGCCGCCTCTGAATTCTGCGGGGTATAAACTGCTTTTCCTTCCTCAATCCGTGCCATTGTCTCCACGCAGAGCTTTGCCCCTGCGTCTGCAAGCTTGTCAAACAGACTGCCGCCTGTCTCATCCGGTGCTAGACGGACTTCCCTTTTGGCGATCATATCTCCGGTATCAAGTCCAATATCCATACGCATTGTTGTCACACCGGTAATCTCATCTCCGTTAATAACTGCCCACTGGATCGGTGCAGCCCCGCGGTATTTTGGAAGCAGGGAAGCATGCACATTGACACAGCCGTATTTTGGCATATCAAGAATCTCTTTCGGCAGGATCTGTCCAAACGCTGCCACAATCATAATATCAGCATCAAAGCCCTTCAGATAATTGATATTTTCTGGTTCCCTGATCTTCTTCGGCTGGAATACTGGAATGTCATGGGATACGGCACATTCCTTGACCGGCGGAAACTGCATGGCTTTTCCACGCCCTTTCGGCTTATCCGGCTGCGTAACTGCAAGCACAACCTCATGTCCTGCCTTTATAATCTCTTCTAAGATTCCCACGGAAAAATCCGGGGTCCCCATAAAAATTACCTTCATCCTACTCTTCTCCTTCCGGATCCTCATATGTTACTTCGTGAAGCGGTCCTTCTACCTTTTCCACATACAAATGACCATCTAAGTGATCCGTCTCATGGCAGATGCATCTCGCAAGAAGCTCGGTTCCCTCGATCTCGCACTCATTCATTTCCTCATCCATGAAACGCGCAATGACATGATTCGGTCTTGTGACCTGGCCTGCCTTGCCTGGCACGCTTAAGCAGCCCTCATCTCCGGTCTGCTCTCCGTCTGTCTCTACAATGACTGGATTAATCATAACGATCGGTCCCTCTCCGACATCCATCACAACAATCCGCTTTAAAATGCCGACCTGCGGTGCCGCAAGCCCGACACCATTTGCCTCATACATCGTTTCTAACATGTCATCGATTAAGGTAATGATCTTTGGTGTAACCTCTTTTACCTCTTTGCATGTTTTCTCTAATACCGGGTCTCCCTGAACTCTGATCTGTCTGATCGCCATATAATACGTCCTCCTTGTTATCTATAATTGATCTATTTGTGAAATTTATGTGATTGTTTCTTTTCTTTACCAGCTTCCCATCGGGTTAAAGTCAAACTGCACGTTTACTGCTGCAATTGCCTTTTCCTTTCCCCGCTCCGCCTTCAGATACAGGTCCAGCGCATCCTTGATGCTTACCAGCCTGCTGTATTCCTTTGTTTTTAAGTAGATGACTCTGCGGTAAATGTCATTTACCTTATAAATCGCCGCATTCGCAGGTCCCATCACCTGACAGGTTTCCTTCTCCTTCTGCTCCATCTGCTTTTGAATCTGCGAAAAAAGAAGCTCCGATGCAAGAACTGCCCGTTCTTCCTTCTCCGAGGTGATAAGAATTAACAGCATATTCGCAGCCGGAGGATACCTTAACATGCTCCGGTATACGATCTCCTTTTCATAGAACTGCTCATAATCCTGCGTCCTGGCACAGGTTACGGCATAATGTGCCGGATCATACGTCTGGATTACGACCTGCCCCGGCAGCGTTCCACGCCCTGCGCGCCCTGCCGCCTGTGTCAGAAGCTCAAAGGTACGCTCTGCCGCATGATAATCACTGATATGCAGCGCCATATCTGCCGCAAGTACCCCGACAAGCGTGACATTCGGGAAATCATGTCCCTTTACAATCATCTGTGTTCCAATCAGAATATCCGCTTTCTGGCTGGCAAATGCAGATAGGATATTCTCATAGCTGCCCTTCGTCCTTGTCGTATCATAATCCATCCGAAGCACTCTTGCCTCCGGAAATGTCTTTTTTACGATTTCCTCCACCTTTTCCGTTCCGGCTTTAAAGCCGCCGATATAACGTGATCCGCATTCGGGACAGACCTTTGGATAAGGCTTCTCATAGCCGCAGTAATGGCACACCATTCTGCCGCCGGCATGCTGGCTTAACGACACATCACAATGCGGACATTTGATGACATTGCCGCAGGAGCGGCAGGATACAAAGCCTGCCATGCCCCTCCTGTTTAAAAAAAGCATGCTCTGCTGTCCCTTTTGCAGACGGTCTGAAAGAAGCTCCTGCAGCCGTGTGCTTAAAATCGACCGGTTTCCCTTCTTAAGCTCCTCACGAAGATCCACGATCTCACACTCCGGCAGTGGCTTTTCATGTACGCGCTTTGATAGCGTAAGCAGCTCATACTTCCCTTCCATTGCGGCATAATAGCTTTCCACGGATGGTGTTGCAGAGCCAAGCACTACACTCGCCCCGCACATTTTTGCCCTTGCAATGGCAGTCTCCCTTGCATGATAGCGCGGCACATTCTCACTCTTATAGGAGCCTTCATGTTCCTCATCAATGATGATCAGCCCAAGATTGGTAAACGGTGTAAAAAGTGCCGACCTTGGTCCTATCATAATATCGATGTCCTCATCTGCGGCACGCACAAACTGATCGTAACGCTCTCCCGCTGACAGTCTGGAATTCAGAATAGAAACCCGTTCCCCGAAGCGTTCATAAAAACGCATAACGGTCTGATACGTCAGTGCAATCTCCGGAATTAGAACAATTGCCTGCTTCCCCGTACTTACCACATGGGCAATCAGCTCCATATATACCTCGGTTTTTCCGCTTCCGGTAACACCCTTTAGCAGATAGGTTCTTCTGGTCTGCTGCTTCATATCAGAGATCACGGTATCGCAGACCGTTTGCTGTTCTTCCGTCAGCACCTTATTATACTGTGCTCCAGTCTTTGTCCGGATTGGATTACGGTATTCCGTCGCACGTTCTTCCACAAGGATTCCCTTTTGGGCAAGCGCACGGATTACGGATGCCTGTATATGCAGCTTTTGGGTAATAACCGTACCACTTAAGCTTCCATGGTCGATTAACTCCTTTAAAAGCCTCGCCCGTGCAGTATTATGCTTTGCCTCAAAGACTGCAAGCTGCGCTTTGGCTTCCTCCTCTGACAAAAGAAGCCGGATTGTTTTCAACTGCTTTGCCTTTGTCTCCTTTTTCACGGGAAGAACCGTCTTTAATGCCTGATTCATCGTACCACCATAGTTCTTCCGGATCCATGCGGCGAGTGCGATCATCTGGGATTCGATCGCTACACTGCCTTCCTTCACCGAAAGCACTGGCTTTAGCTTTGTCTTATCAAACTCGGCTTCATCCGTAAGCTCAACGACATAACCGGTAAGCGTCCTGTTTCCAAACGGAACAACTACCTGTACACCCGGTGTAATCTGCTCCCTAAGTGTATCCGGGATGTAGTACTGAAATGTTTTATCCAATTTATCGAGTGATATATCTACAATAATATTAGCGTATTTCGCCACGCAGTACTTCCTCCATTTTTGAGCATATATCACTATATTATATGACAGAAAAGCAATTTTTACAAGATACAAGAAACACCCTGATTCCCAGAGGGCATTTTCTGGAAACCAGGGTGTTTTTCGTATAACTTTTTTCTTTTTTGGGCATGCTGACTCTGCCAGAGTATATGAGACACCATAAGCTGTCCGGATAGAGACTCTGCGGAATGGAGAACTTTCTATGACTAAGAAAAACTTTTTTCTCTGCGGTCTCACCGGCTGGTGCCTTGAGATCCTTTATACTTCTCTTATGAGCGGCTTACATCACGACAGCCGTCTGATCGGCCATACCTCTATGTGGATGTTTCCCATCTACGGCCTGGCAGCGTTTATTGTGCCGGTCTATCAGAAAATCCGCCGTTTTCCTGTAATGCTAAGAAGCCTTGTCTATTCCGTTGGCATTCTTGGCGGGGAATTTCTAAGCGGCTCCCTTTTAAAAAAAATCCATGCCTGTCCATGGGATTACAGCAATGCCAGATATAACATCTGCGGTGTCATACGTCTTGATTATATTCCTCTCTGGATGGCTTCCGGAATGATCTTTGAGCTGATTCTCTGCCGAAAACGATAACGTGTTTTATTTGCGTTTTGCCGGATTGATGTATTTCTCTTCGCAGTACTTGCAACGGTACACTTCCTTTGCCGGATCAGAAAGAATAAAGATCTGGTCAAGCTCCTGCTCGATCGATGTGATGCATCTCGGATTTTTGCATTTGATGACATTTTTTACCTGCTCTGGAAGGTGCAGCTCTTTCTTCTCAACGATCTTGTCACCTTTAATCACATTGACCGTAATGTTGTGGTCAATAAAACCTAAGATATCAAGGTCTAAGGATTCAATCGGACACTCGACCTTTATGATGTCCTTTTTGCCCATCTTGCTGCTCTTTGCATTTTTAATGATCGCAACCGTACAATCAAGCTTATCCAGCTTCAGGTCATGGTATATCCTGAGACTCATTCCAGCCTGAATATGGTCTAATACAAAGCCTTCACTGATTCCACTGATATTAAGCATTTTTCTTCCTCCTTAATCTACCTTGATTCCAAGCAGTGTCAGAATCAGTGCCATTCTTACATAAACCGCATACTGTGCCTGTTTAAAGTATGCAGCTCTCGGATCATCGTCCACTTCAACGGAGATCTCATTGACACGAGGCAGTGGATGAAGCACAAGCATATCCTCTTTTGCAAGCTCCATTTTGGCTTTGGTAAGAATATAGAAATCCTTTAAGCGGATATAATCCTCCTCGTTAAAGAAGCGTTCCTTCTGGACACGCGTCATGTAAAGCACATCGAGCATTGGCATTGCATCCTCTAAGCGCTCCACCTCTTCAAATTCCACTCCGTTTGCTTTTAATACATCCTCACGGATATAATCCGGGATTTTTAATTCTTCTGGAGAAATCAGAACGAATTTTACATTCTCATAGCGGATCAGAGCATTGATCAGAGAATGCACCGTACGCCCAAATTTCAGATCTCCACAGAGTCCGATTGTAAGATGATCGAGACGGCCCTTTAAAGAACGGATTGTCAAAAGATCCGCAAGTGTCTGGGTTGGATGTTGATGACCACCGTCACCGGCATTAATTACAGGAATCAGGGATTTTTCGGAAGCTACAAGAGGTGCACCTTCCTTTGGATGACGCATTGCACAAATATCTGCGTAACAGGAAATAACACGGATCGTGTCAGAAACACTTTCTCCTTTGGTTGCGGAAGAAGAATCCGCACTATGAAAACCTAAAACAGAACCACCAAGGTTTAACATGGCAGCCTCAAAGCTTAACCTCGTTCTTGTGCTCGGCTCATAAAAACATGTAGCCAGCTTCTTTCCTTCGCACGCATGGGCGTATTTGTCTGGGTGCTTCTCAATGTCGTTGGCAAGATCCAGAAGTGCGGAAGTTTCCTCGACTGAGAGATCCAGAGGACTCATTAAATGTCTCATTTTGTTCCTCCTTGTTCTAAGCATTTTTACTATCATATAATAATTGCATCAATAATTCAACTGCAAAATTGTATAATTTTTATATACAATTTGCACAATGTGTCAATTCACCGGAACGCAAGCTGCCAGCAGCCTAAAACGGCCGGCAGCAGCAGGAGCAGAGAAACTGCATGCATAACAGGCTGAGACAGAAATTGCCATAGCTTGCATACGGTCTGTCATAATTGCTTCCCATATTGGTATACCAGGTTCCGCCATAATTCAGGCTCATCTGATGCTGGCGGTAGGTCATATTGCTTGGCTCAAGGTCTACCGCGCGCTTTGCATGCTCGATCGCTGCTGCCATATTGCCAAGCCCCTGGTTGGCAACGGAGCTGTAGTAATACCATTTTGCCTTTCTCTCGGAAAATGGAATATCATTTAACACATTGAGTGCTTCGTGAAAGCAGCGGTTCCGCATATAGTTCGCCGCTGCCTGCATCTTCGGGTTCTCGTCGGCCTCTGCATAACGGTTTCCGGTATAGGTTCCGCCAAAGCCGCCAAACGGACCATATGCACCGCCTGTGCCATTTCCATATGTACCTTTGCCATAGGAGCCTCCTGCATTCTGTCCCGCACCTCCGTAGGTACTTCCGTAACCACTTCCATAACCACCAGAAAAGCCCTGCTGCTTCTCCTTCATGATCTGGTCATAAGCCTGCTGCACCTCTTTAAATTTCTCTTCCGCCTGCGCCTTGTTCGGGTTGTTCACATTGGCATCCGGATGATATTTACGGCTTAAGCTGCGGTATGCTTTTTTGATTTCTTCGTCGGATGCGCCACGGCTTATGCCGAGCACCTGATATGGTTCTGTCATTTCTTATTCCTCTTTTTCTTTTTGAGCTGAATGTATTCGTATTTGGACCATACACCAGAATACAGTATATTTCGTATAATATCAGCATGAAGCAGAATTGGCAAGCGTTCAAAGGATTTTGCACATTCTGACATGATGCTTGTCAGAAGAAGCTTACACAGACACTCATAATCCTTCTCGTTTTGTTGCTTTAATTTTATAAGCGGATTATACAAGCCCTTTTTCATGTCCGAATCAAGATCCTCATACGCATCAATAAGATATACATATTTGCCCATATAAAAGCCAAGCGTCTTAAGCTCATTGCTCCACTCATCCTGCTTCCAGTCAAACAGCTCACCAAGCATCGTTCCCATAACTCCCGATACAAGGTCAATGTTATCCTCCCCCCGCTTCTCACAGGCATGAAGCTCCCTGATACATGTCTCAACCGCCGAAACCTGTCTCGGATATTTTGCCGCGATTGCTGCATAATCCTTTTTCATCATGCCTGCCATTGCAAGCTTCGGAAGATTTTTCTCATCCTCCCAGTCGTCAAGCATATTATGATAGGCTAAGATCACATTCATAGCCGCAGCATATTCTGTAATCTCATTGTACCGTGAGGCTCGCTTCTTTGCCGGGTGGAGTGCACAGGTAAAACGCTTTTTGCTGTCCTTTGGCTCATATAATCCGGTCAGAAGAACGATCAGAAAGGTCATATCATAATTTAGGAGCATCTGTCCTTTTCTTCCACAGTCTGCCTTAAGCTTCTGGCACAAGCCACAGTAATAGGACTGATATATCTGTCTGTCCTTTTCTGATAATTCCTTTGAATTCACATTGATATAGCCGAACATAATGGCCTCCTGATCTTACGTTCTTTTGATAAACTCTGTCCGGCATTTCGGACAGGTAATACAGATTCTGCCATGTCCCCTCGGAACACGCACCTCCTGCTTACAATTCGGGCAACGGAAAAAACGATACATTTTTCTCTGTGCAAAATGCTTTTTCTTCTTGTTCCACCATACCACGGTCTGATAACGGAAATTTAAATATTTCTGATTTTCCTCGTAGCGTTTGCCCACATTTTTTGAAAACATACGAAAATACATGTGAATCATGACTGCAAGTGCCACCACATACAATAGTCCCCATCTTGAAAATAAGGAAACCACAAGAAGAGCTGCCACAAAGCCTGATTCAAATCTTGCCAGGTCATCCATTCCATTTCTCCCTGACATCCAGTTTGCAATTCGATCCCGAAAACTCATATCTGCCACCTCTGTTTTTCTTTCCATAACGGTTCTGATTCTGAATGCATCAGACGCGTTATCTGGTTTTGTAGAATATCTTATCTTTCCGGCAAATACAAGTCAACAGAGTTATTGTCTTTTCAGAAAGATTTCATACTTTCGTTAGAAATGTGACGGCTTCCTGTAGAAAACGGTAGAAAAAGACCGCCATTCCAAAGAACAGCGGCCTTTTTCTGATGTTTTTTAATTATTTTTGCATGCATTAGCAGAACGATAAGCCGGGTTATGTCGTTGAGTGATCATCTATCTAGGATGACTGTCGCCAGCCACCTCAAGCGACCTACCTAAAGCTGGCGGGCAGCGTCACTGCTTTTATTCGGTCTTGCTTCGAATGGGGTTTACATGTGCCCTCCCTGTTACCAGAAAGGCGGTAGTCTCTTACACTGCCATTCCACCCTTACCAGCATGCGCTGGCGGTATATTTCTGTTGCACTTTCCTTAGAGTTTCCTCCACCGGCCGTTAACCGGCATCCTGCCCTGTGAAGCCCGG
>CAKRLN010000050.1 GCA_934359535.1 uncultured Lachnospiraceae bacterium | reverse complement strand
CTCTATTCGAGCCACCTTACGAATAAGAGAATCTGCTTCTTACATGCAAGCATGACGAAGCTTCTTCTCTTATTCTAAAAGGTTCTGAATAGTTACTGATTTTTATTTATTATAAATTCCAGGAATGTAGAATTCAAGTGTTTTTGGACTTCTATAATTATTGAGTAGACGGCAACAATATTTTAAAAAAATACCCAGAAAAAGGCGTGAAGATAGAAAAAGCGGGGTCGAAAACAAAGAAAGCTTAAGAAAATACCCAGAAAACAATGGCGAAAAGGCATGAGGACAGAAAAATGGGATCGAAAACAAAGAAAATCTGAAAATGTACCCAAGGATAAGGAGAAAGGGAAAGATGGAAGCAGGGAAACTGGAACATATTTTTTATTTAGAAGAGGAAATTGCAGGGGAGCCTTATCTGGAAGAAATGATAATGGGGAGTCTGGGGATATTTCATGTGATAAAAAACACCTGGGATATGCAGCAAATGGAAAAAAGAAATTGTCTCGTGATTGCAGCTACGGATCATACGGTTCAGAGGGCACAGGCACTTGGCTTTGCTGTTTGTGCGTATGCAAATCCCAATTTTCCGGGGCAGGGACTTTATGGAGCAGATGTGCTTGTAGAGAGCTTTGAGGAAGTCGATTTGGCTTATCTGGACCGGGTGAGAAGACGGCATTTTAAAATTCCATGGGATATTACAGAGACAAAGCGTTGTCTCATCCGGGAGATCTGTATGGATGACATGGAGGCTTTATTTGCAATCTATGAAGAGCCGCATATGACGGATTATATGGAGCCGCTTTATCCGTGGGAGGAGGAGCTTGCCTATGAGCAGGCATATATTGACAATATGTATCGCTTTTATGAATATGGCATGTGGGTTGTGATTGAGAAAAGCACGGGAAAGCTGATTGGAAGGGCTGGCTTAGAGCACCGGGAATATCCGGCTGATGAAGATTGCGGGCAAACAGGAACGTATGATGGCCGGGACAAAGAGAATGCCAGAGTAGTTATGGAGCTGGAAATGGGGTATGCGATTGCTGCTTCTTACCAGAATAAGGGCTATGCAACAGAGGTTTGTCAGGCAATTCTTGCGTATGCAGGGGAGTATCTTGATTACCCACGGATCAACTGTCTCATCGAAAAAGAAAATACAGCATCAATCCGTCTGGCTGAAAAGCTTGGCTTTACCTGCCATGGAATATCCATGGCAGCAGGAAAACCAATGCTTCGTTATGTGAAAGGGAACTGTTAGATTCTTACACAGTCGCGTGTGATCTCAGAGAGGGAGGATACACCGCACATTGCCATTGTATCGGCAAGCTCACCGCCGATCTTGTCAATGTAGGCTTTGACACCTTCCTCACCGCCACCGTAGACTGCGGTTACAAATGGTCTTGCAATGATTGCAGCGTCTGCGCCGAGTGCAAGTGCTTTGAAAACATCGCTGCCGGAGCGGATACCGCCATCGACAAGAATCTTCATGGAGCCACCTACGGCAAGCGCAATCTCTTCTAATACCTCAGCAGTTGCCGGACACTGGTCAAGTACGCGTCCGCCGTGATTGGAGACAACGATTGCAGCAGCACCAGCTTCCTTCGCCTTTAAGGCACCCTTTACGGTCATGATGCCTTTTACGATAAATGGAACATCAGCGGCTTCTGCGATTGCGCGGAGCTCTTCTACAGATTTGCTTCCGGCAGGAGGCATCAGGTTCTGTAAAAATGGAAGTCCGGCAGCATCAATATCCATTGCGACTGCAAATGATCCGGCATCCTTAACGAGTGCCATTTTTTCCTGGATAGTTTCCAGATTCCATGGCTTTACGGTAGGGATTCCAAAGCCGCCAGCGTTTTTGATTGCTTTTGTTGCAGCAACCATCACATTGCTGTCTGTTCCATCTCCTGTAAATGCAGCAATGCCGTATTTGGCACAGGAGGATACTAAAATATCATTGTAGGACACGTCGTTTAACGAATCTCCATAATGCAGATTGACGGCACCGACCGGACCGGCAAAAAACGGATATTTAAAATCCTTGCCAAACAGTGTCAGTGATGTGTCGATCGGGTGTTTTTCCACAAGCGTATCCATCTGGACACGGATCTCCTTCCATTTATTATAGTTGCGGATCGCAGTGTCTCCGATTCCCTTTGCTCCAGGTCCCGGCATCTGGCTTCCACATGCCCTGCCGTTGCATTCCGGGCATGCCTTGCAATATTTTCCAACCTTGTCTTTTGCAAGCTTGATACATTCCGAATAATTCATAAAGGTTCCTTCTTTCATGATTTTAATAATTTTATTTTACCACGCGATCCTGGAAAATGATATTTTTTCCCAACAAATTTTCTGTGGTTTGCTATAATAAAAGGAGATTAAGAAGAATAAAACGATGCAAAAGAGGAAATAAAAGTGGAAAAAGTCGGAGTTGTAATCTGCAATTATAATAAGGAAAATGAAGTTTTAACATGCATCCAGTCGGTACTGGAATCGAAATTTATGGATCTGCATATCTACGTTGTAGACAATGCATCAAAGGATCATTCCGTGGAGAAGATTAAAATGAAATACAAAGGTGAGCCAAGGCTTACACTTTTGTGCAACAAGGAGAATCTTGGCGGAAGCGGAGGGTTCAACACCGGGCTTCGGATGGCGTTTAAAAAAGGGCATAAATATCTGATGTGTGTGGATAACGATGCTTTTTTAGATGAAAACTGCATTGGGGTACTTGCGGATTTCCTGGATCAGAACGAAAAGGCAGGGATTGCCGCTGCAAAAATTTTTCATACGCAGGAGCCGGATTACATTCAGCAGTATGGCTCATTTATCAATTGGAAAGACTATTGTGTAGATTCCACCTATCTGAATTATGCAGAGGATGGAACACTTCCGGAGGTCATTTATTCGGATGCGGTTCCGGCATGTGCACTTATGATAAGAAGAACGGTTGTAGAGAAGATTGGTCTTATGCCAGAAGAAAATTTCCTGTACTGGGATGATACGGAATGGTGTTACCGCTGCACCCTTGCCGGGTATCTGGTGGCATCAGTCGGTGCAGCGGAAGCATGTCATGCAATGGGGGCAAAAAAGGAGGATGTAAATACCTTCCCGACTTATTATGCATGGCGCAACTGGATCTCCTTTTTCTTGAAATATATTCCGGACGAGCAGCTTTCCGATATGGCAGAGGTGTTTTTGAATTCGATCTTTACGATCCAGTATGAAGGACTGTTCCGCGGGGAGGAAAACCGTGCGAAAACGGTAATGGCGGCGCTTGATGATGCCCTTCATGGCAGAATGGGAAAAGCCGGAGAAGACCGGATTTTTCCAATTGAGGGCACTTACCGGCCACTTGATGCGCTGCTTGGCGGAAAGAATAAAGAAAAAGCGGTCCGGATTATTTATGGGGAGTTCCCGCTTGCCGGGGAGAAGCTTGCAGCAGAGCTCATGGAAAAGGAGCCTGGACGGAGGATTTTTCTTCAGAAAGAACAGGAAAAAGCAGAATTGGAAGGGAATGCAGAGCAAACGGAGTTCGTGGGAGAACAGCAGGAATATCCTGTGGAATGCGGGGGAGATGCCATCTGGCTCCGATTATGTGAGGATATCTTCCGGGTGGAGGATCTTACACTTCAGTCCTATTATATTGACCTGGATGGAAATGTCCTGGCAACGGAGGAGGATGTTTTAATTCGGATCAATGCTCCATATGCAAGGTCAGCCTTTTTATTTGCGGAAAAACCGCTTTTCCTGCGCCTTGCGAGGGAGCTTCGTGAAAATTTAAGACAGGAATCCAGGAAATACGACAAATGATTGCATTTTACAAAAAAATAAAATATAATATGGAATAAAATAAGCATAGTTTTGCAAAGAAGGTGAGACACATGGCAGATATTTCAACCGAAGAGCTTGAAAAAATGGAGAGTGAATTTCACTCGAATACTGATGGAATCAAGCCAATCAAAGAATTTGTAAGTCCGGAGACACTGTATGAGGATCTAATCGCAAGCATCCGTAAATACCATCCGTCCGCGGACATCACGCTTGTGGAGAAGGCTTATAAGGTCGCCTATGAGGCACATAAGGGACAGGTGCGCAAATCCGGGGAAGCTTATATTATCCATCCGCTTTGTGTTGCAATTATTCTTGCAGAGCTTGAGTTAGACAAAGAGACCATTGCAGCAGGGCTTTTACATGACGTATTAGAGGATACGATCATGACGGAGCAGGAGATTATTGATGAGTTCAGCGAAGAGGTTCTGCTTCTTGTTGATGGTGTGACAAAGCTGCAGCATCTGCATCTGACGGACAATGGCAAGAAGGATGGGGATGACAAGGCAACAAGGGATAAGAATGCCGAACGCCTTGAGATGCAGGCAGAGAACCTGCGTAAGATGTTCCTTGCAATGGCAAAGGATATCCGTGTCATCTTAATCAAGCTTGCTGACCGTCTGCACAACATGCGCACGTTAAAATACCAGTCAAGGGAAGCACAGATCCGTATTGCAAGGGAGACACAGGAGATTTATTGTCCGATTGCACAGCGTCTTGGTATCAGTAAGATCAAGATTGAGCTTGAGGATCTCTCCTTAAAATATCTGGACCCGGATGCTTATTATGATCTGGTAGAGAAGGTTGTCCTGCGGAAAAATGTACGTGATCAGTATGTGCAGAGCCTTGTTGATGATGTGAAAAGGGATATTGAGCAGGCCGGCATCAAGGCAGAGGTATATGGCCGTGCAAAGCATTTTTTCAGTATCTATAAGAAAATGGTGAACCAGCACAAGACGATTGACCAGATCTATGATCTGTTTGCAATTCGCATTCTTGTTGATTCGATCAAGGACTGTTATGCGGCACTTGGAATCATGCACGAACGTTATAAGCCGATTCCGGGACGCTTTAAGGATTATATTGCAATGCCGAAGCCGAATATGTACCAGTCGCTTCATACGACACTGATCGGACCGACCGGACAGCCGTTTGAAATCCAGATCCGTACCTATGAGATGCACCGCACGGCAGAATATGGTATTGCCGCACATTGGAAATACAAAGAAGCAAATAACGGCGGCGCAACGAATACGACCGTTACCGAGGAGGAGAAGTTAAGCTGGCTGCGTCAGATCTTAGAGTGGCAGCAGGACATGTCCGACAATAAAGAATTTATGAGCCTGTTAAAGAGCGATCTGGATCTGTTTTCCGATACGGTATTCTGCTTTACACCATCCGGAGATGTCAAGAATCTTCCGAATGGCTCGACTCCGATTGATTTTGCGTACAGCATCCATTCCGCAGTCGGCAATAAGATGGTTGGCGCAAAGGTCAACGGAAGGCTTGTTCCGATCGATTATAAGATTCAGAACGGTGACCGGGTTGAGATCATTACATCACAGAATTCCAAGGGACCAAGCCGTGACTGGTTAAAGATTGTAAAGAGTACGCAGGCGAAAAATAAGATCAACCAGTGGTTCCGCAGTGAGCTGAAGGAAGAGAATATTCTGCATGGCAAGGAGCTGATGCAGGCATATGCAAAGGCGAAAGCAATTAATTTTTCCGATATTAACCGCCCGGAATACCAGGAAAAGATCATTCGTAAATATGGTTTCCATGACTGGAATTCCTGTCTTGCAACGATCGGACATGGCGGTTTAAAGGAAGGTCAGATCGTAAACCGCATGTATGAGGAATACAAGAAGGATCATGTGATTCCGCTTACCGATGCTGATGTATTAGAGTCGATCGGAGAGCAGAAGCCGCAGGAGGCACCGAAAAAGTCAAAAAGCGGCATTGTGGTCAAAGGGCTTTATGATGTTGCCGTACATTTTTCGAAATGCTGTAGTCCGGTGCCGGGAGATGAAATCGTTGGATTTGTAACAAGAGGGCGTGGGGTATCAATCCACAGAACCGACTGTATCAATGTGATCAACCTCTCTGAGATGGAACGCGCGCGTCTGATCGAGGCAGAATGGCAGGCTGGAGCTGAGACTGAAGCGCTTGGAGAGTATCTTGCCGAGATTAAGATCTTCTGTCATGACAGAGCTGGACTTCTTGTTGATATCACACGCATTTTTACAGAGCGTGAGATCAATATCAACGGAATCCATTCTAAGACAAGCAAACAGGGAATCGCAACGATCGAGGTGTCCTTTAACACAAAGGGAAGGGCAGAGATAAACAGTCTTGTAGAACGGCTCCGCCAGGTGGAGAGTGTCATTGATATTGAAAGAACAACAGGCTGATGAAACGGCATACGCAGAAATAAAAATGTTACATTGGATGAAAAAGAAAGGCAGCGGGATTTGATACGGCTGCCTTTTCTGAGAGAATGAGGAAAAGAAAATGAGTAAATTAAAGGTAGATCATTATGTAGTCGGACCGGTGCAGACAAACTGCTATTTTGCCGTGAATACGGAGACAAATGAGGCGATTATTATAGATCCGGGTGCAGATGCGAGAGAGCTTGCAAACCGGATCCGGTTTGACGGCTACAAGCCGGGTGCAATTCTTCTGACACACGGACATTTTGACCATGCAACCGGAGCGAAGGAGCTTTCCGAGGAATTCGGAATTCAGATCTATGCACATGAAGCGGAGAAACAGACGTTAGAGGATGAGCGCATCAATCTGTGTGGTATGGTGGGAGAGCACCACACGTATCATGCAGATGTGTATGTAAAGGATGAACAAGAGCTTGATCTTTGCGACTTCCATATCCGGGTGCTTTTTACACCGGGACACACACCGGGGGGCTGCTGTTACTATTTTCCGTATGAAGACGCGGTATTTTCTGGAGATACGTTATTCTGCGGATCGGTTGGACGCACGGATTTTCCGGGTGGAAGCATGTCGGAGCTGATCCGTGGAATTAAGGAAAAGCTTATGGTACTGCCGGATCAGACGACCGTGTATACCGGCCATAACGAGATTACAACGATTGAACAAGAGAGGATGTATAACCCGTATCTATGATAACTGTAAATCTGAACAAACCAGAATTTGAATATGACATCCATTCGCTGATTAAAGCATTTTTTCCAAAGGAGGATGTGGAGATCTATTATACCGGGAATGTCGATGGATTAAATGTTGCATGCACAAGCCATGGCGGGAATGGAAAGAAAAAGCAGGGGACACTGGATGAGAAAGAAATTTCGAATATTTTCGATGTCACCTATGAGGATGACCGGATCTCACTTGGCTGGAGCAAGTGTAAATCATCGGAAAAGCAGGACACACAGGAAGAACCGTTTATGACAACGGAGTTTGCGGTAGATTATAGCGATCGACGGGCAACCAAAAATGCCCTAAAGCAGCAGCTTTATGCGTTTCTTGAAAAAGGGCTTGGGGAAGAGCTCCCATGGGGTACGCTTACCGGAATCCGTCCGACCAAAATCCCGATGAAGCTTTTAACTGAAGGGAAGACGGACGATGAGATCTTTTCCTATATGAAGGAGACCTATTATGCAACGGACGAGAAGATCCGTTTAAGCATTGAGATCGCAAAGCGGGAACTTTCCCTTCTGGAAAAAATCGATTATGAGAATGGCTACAGCCTGTACATCGGAATCCCATTCTGTCCGAGCACCTGCCTGTACTGCTCCTTTACCTCCTATCCGCTGGCTGTATGGAGCAGGCGTGTGGATGAATATCTGGATGCACTGGAGAAGGAGATTGATTTTACTGCCCAGAAGTTTTATCATAAGAAGCTTAATTCCATCTATATCGGGGGCGGTACACCGACAACCTTAAATCCGGCACAGCTTGACCGTCTGATCCGGAAAATTAAATGCAGCTTTGATCTTGGCAATTGTGTGGAATTTACCGTGGAGGCAGGACGTCCGGATTCCATTACAAGGGAGAAGCTTGAGGTATTGCGCAAAAACGGCATCAGCCGTATTTCCATCAACCCGCAGACGATGAAGCAGGAGACATTAGACCTGATCGGACGCCGCCATACGGTCGAGCAGATCAAAGAAAGCTTTGCCATGGCGCGTGAGCTTGGCTTTACCAATATCAATATGGATCTTATTATGGGACTTCCACAGGAGAGCCTGGATGATGTCCGGCATACGATGGAGGAATTAAAGGCACTTGCGCCGGATAATATCACGATCCATTCGCTTGCGATTAAGCGTGCAGCAAGGTTAAATATTTTCAAGGACCATTATAAGGACATGCAGATGATCAACACGAAGGAGCATATGGATCTGTGCGCGAAATACTGTGCAGATATGGGACTTGCCCCGTATTATCTGTACCGTCAGAAGGGAATGGCGGGCAATCTGGAAAATGTCGGATATGCGGCACCGGGGAAGGCTGGTGTATACAATATTCTTATTATGGAGGAGAAACAGACCATCGTGGCGTGCGGAGCCGGGGCTTCGACAAAACGTGTCTGGACAGAACCAAATCCAGATGGCACACATCGGATCGAGCGTGCCGAGAATGTCAAGGATGTCGGGCAGTATATCGCAAGGATTGGTGAGATGATCGGGCGGAAGCAGAAATTATTCTCAGAAGAATAGTTGGATTTTCAATAAAATATTGTAGAATTGTGGGAGTACGAAGTACGGAACGTAAGTAGCTAGTAAATATTGCAGAAATCAAGCAGTAGATCAGTAAATGATTTGCTGCTTTTTCTTTTATTAGGGCAGTTCATTGTGGGCTTCCTTTTGTCATGCAAAAATGGAGGTAATCTATGGCAGAATGAGAGGAAACTGCGTCTTATGCAGGAGCAGTATAAAGCCTATTTATGGGACAATTCTCGATCATTACCCATGAAGAAAAGTGCAAGTGTATCTGGACCAACATGACTTCCAGTACAAAAATCATAAGATGTATTGATGAAGTCCCTTATTGTTATCCTTTTTTGAATTTCTTGCATAACATAAAGGGAATCTTCATAGGCATCAGCGTGAGCAACACCGAGAATTTGATCTTCTGGATGTTCAATGTTGTTACATAACAGATTGACAAGTTCGTTTAATGCTGCTTTTCGTCCACGACTATTTTTATAAGAGACGATATATCCGTCTTTATTTCCTCTTAAGATAGGTTTAATATTAAGAATATTACCTATAAGAGCGGTACCACCTTTTATTCTCCCAGTACGGGAAAGATATTTTAAATCGCCGACGGTAAAGATACCATTCATTTTGCCAATATAAACTTCTAAAGTATTGGCAACTTCATCAATTGTCATACCTTTGTCACGCATTTCACTGGCGTAGACGGCAAGAAGTCCTTGACCAAGAGAAGCATTAAGGGTATCAATTAATCGGATCTTGTGATTATATAGAGAGTTTTCCATTAATTCGTCTGCAGCCAGTCTTGCTGAATTATAATTACCACTGATATTTTTGCTCAAAGACAAGTATAAAACATCTTGATTACTTTCAAGTGCTTTTCTAAATTCGTTTTCAAAAGTCGCAGTGCTAATTAGACCGGTTTTTATTTCACAACCGGCACGCATGGCATTATAGTATTCTGTTCCTTTTTCTCGTTCTTCATCAGGTGAAAGATTTGGGTTATAGCAAACGATCTCTTTTCCATCTATAAGATTAACAAAAGAAATAACATGAATATTATATTGAATTGCTTTTATGGCAGGCAAATTGGCTGCGGAATCTACATAAATCTGAAACATATATTTGTACTTCTTTCTATATATTATGGTTGGTATAGTTAAGTAGGAAGTTCTTGTTTTTTATAGATTTTTTTTAGTAATTGGTCAATTCCTACATAGAAAAAAAGTGCTGCAAATAAAAAAATAGGAGCAAAAATTAAAATTTTAAATAATGTATGGATGTTTTTTTCATTGTTTTTCCCTAAATATTTTATCTGAAACTAATACCAATTCCAACTGCTCCGGGACCGGTATGGACACTGATGCTGGCAGAAAGAGGATTATAGTAAACATTTGCTTTTGGAAATTTACTTTGTAAAAGAGAGTGCCATTCCTGCTGCTGCTCGGGTGTAAGTCCAGCACCAGCGGCTCCAATATGTAGTTTTGACATATCTTCATCAGCAAATCTGTTTTCAAGATCGGATTGAATGGCTGCGATCATTTTCTCTTCAGCTTTTTTCATTGAACCACGGGATTTCGCATAGGAATCCAATTTTTCACCTTGTATAGTTAAAATTGGCTTTATGGAAAGAATGGTTCCGAATACTGCAGCAGCGGGGGTAATGCGTCCGCCTTTTTTCAAATATTCTAAAGTGTTTACGGTGATATAAATACTTGAATTGTAAGCCTCTGCTTCCAAAGTTTCCTTAATTTCTTTTGCGGTTGCACCGGTATCTGCAAGTTCTTTTGCTCTAAGGACTGATTCATACATGGTGACGGAGATTCTGTGGTTGTCGATAACTTCTACTTTCCCTTCATATTCCTGTGCATATCCCATAGCAGCGGAGCAGGAATGGGAAAGACCACTCGACATTGGAATGTAAACAAGTTCATTATATCCTTCCGACAGAATTTTATCCCATAGATCCATGACATCTCCAGGGGAGGGTTGTGATGTGGTGATGTTTTCATTATTGACAAGAGCAGTGAAAAATTCACTTTCTGTGATGGTATCCCCCTCATAAAATGTCTCGTCATTAATGATGATGGGCATATGTATTACATATATTCCTAATTCTTTGGCAGCAGCTTCTGTAATGCCGCTGTTTGTGTCAGTCATAATGGCTGTATTCATAATGATTTTCTCCTATAGCATAATTATTGAGTAGGAAAGCGTAAAGGCTATAAGATTGGCGATTACACCTCCCAACAGGTCATATCTTGTGTGCCTTTTTAAGTAGAGAGAAGACCAAAAGACACATGCAGCAATAGCGATACACGGAAATATGAGTTTCCAATTAATAAAAAATATGAAGAAGACAAGTGGACCTACAACACTGCAGGCATGTCCACTCGCACGTTTTTTTAGTACCTTATTCATGAAAGTAAGAAGTATTACAGACAAAAAATAGGTAGTACAAATGGTTAAAAGCTCAGGGGAAACGTTTGATAATAGTGCCCAGACAAATGCTGCAGTATATCCAATCAGGCTGAAAATAAAAGCCAGTTGTCTTTGCATTTCCCGCCCTTTTTCTTTTAATGCAGGTATTAGAAAATAAAATAAATATGCAAGAACAGGAACAATACCAAGCATGAACAAAGGAAGAATGACATCATTTGTTCTGTGAAAAATATCCGGTCTGCAAATATTTAAGACTATGAGTAGAGTTGAAACCATAACAGGTGGCACAGATACAATGCGTATGATTCTGGCAATGGTGTCCTTTCTTTTCATATGAATACCTCTTTGAAAAAGTCTTATTGTAAAAAATCCAAATGCTTTATAATGATGTTACAGATTGTAACACTAAATACGACGTATTTCAATAACAAATTATAAAAAGGTGATATGAGAGATGGCAAAATTTACAAAAAAGGCAATTATGTTTGCATTTATGGAAATTCTGGAAGAAAAATTTCTTGATAAAATTACTGTAACCAGTGCATGTAATCTTCATTGTACCGGATGCTGGGCAGCAGAGTATGGGAATAAGTTAAATTTGACATTTGCGGAAATGGAGCATGTGGTTGAGCAAGGAAAAGAACTTGGAGTTTATTTCTATATGTTCACAGGGTGAACCACTCGTCAGAAAAGCTGATTTAATCAGACTTTGTGAGAAACATAGTGATTGTGCATTTTTATCATTCACAAACGGAACGTTAGTAGATGAAGATTTTTGTGCCGAATTAAAAAGAGTTGGAAATCTTTATCTGGCAATCAGCCTTGAAGGGTTTTCAGAGGTAAATGATCTTCGTAGAGGCAATGGAGTATTTGGCAAGGTTATGAATGCGATGGATTTGTTAAAGAAAAATGGTCTTGTATTTGGCACATCTATTTGTTATACATCAAAGAATTATGAGGCAGTTACAAGCGAAGAATTTGTAGATTTGATG
>CAKRLN010000049.1 GCA_934359535.1 uncultured Lachnospiraceae bacterium | reverse complement strand
CTGGTATATTGCGAAAAGGCAATCAACAAATCCACCCGTCAGCATTACAACTGCCGGTATATTTTTTGTATTCATAAACCGTTTCCTTTGATCTGATTCTATTCCTTAAATAATTTTGATTTCCTTACCCACAGACTTGATATAAAATTCACCTGTCTCGCAGTGAAGCTCTACTGTTCGTCCATAGTTTAATCCTGTATCCTGTGCAATAAGCCTTACACCAAGCTCCTTTAAAATCTTTTTTGCTGCCTCTGCATTCCGGTCTCCGACATTACCGATTCCAGAAAGTCCATTTACCTCGAACATTCTTGCCCCGCCTGCAATCTTTGCAACCAGCCGGCCTTTGTTTGCGCCCTTTGCAAGCACCTGCCGGTACAGCTCCCGTATCCCGGTATCCCCGAATTTCGCGATATTGGAATTATTCTTTAACTTCGTGCTGTCTGGCAGCATATAATGCACAAGACCACCAACTTTCGACACCGGATCATAAAAAGTAAGTCCAATGCAGGAGCCAAGTCCTAACGTTGTAAGTACATCGGTTCCTTTTCCGGTTTTCAGGTCAGCCATTCCCACTTTAATTACTTCACCCATAACTCTCTTTTCCCCTTCTACATTGCAAATCCAAGAGCCGTAAGAATCTTTTCATAGGAATCCTGTTCTGGCATAAGAATAAAGTAGCCAGACATCATTACATCATCCCCGAACTCCGTTTCAATCAATAACGCATTGTCTCCAAACTGTCCAAACTGGATCGCAGGAACACTTAAGATCGCCGCTGCCATATCAACCGCAATATACGGAACAGAAGATGTAATAACAAGATTTGTCATAGAAGAAAGTGCAGACAGATAGGAACCTGCAATGATATTTCCAATCTCTTTCATCGCGGAAAGATCCATTTCGCTGAATGGTTCGTTATAGTCCTTATTTCTCCCCATCAATGTATTAACCAGATAATGTGCAGAATCCATCCGCATCAGAAACATCATGCTTCCTGAAATATCCGTTTCTACCTCAAGGAAAATGCCTACAATTGTCTCGTCCTCCGGGCAGATCGCACTTCCAAGCTTGGATGCCTCCATCAGTCTGACATCCGGCACATGCATATCCATCCTTGCATTAATCATTGTGGCAATCGCAGTGGTTGCATTTCCAGCTCCAATATTACCAATTTCTTTTAAGACATCAACGTACATGCTGTTCATGTCATCAAGACTAAAATTACTCATATGTCCCCCTTGTCCGCAATATGGAACATAGTGAGGACAAGATCTGTCCCCACTATATTCTTAAGCATTTTCTCTTTCGTCTATAATTGCATTAATCTCGAATAACGATACAAGCGCTTCTCCGGTTTTTCCGATTCCGTTAATAAAGCTGTCTGTTGTATTCTTACCGTTTGCAGCAGCCTTATCAATCTCATCTGTAGCAAGTGTTACAACCTCACGCACTTCATCTACGATAATGCCAAGAGAACCTTTCTCTTCAATCTTCAGAATAATAATTCTGGATGCATTTGTAATTACATCATCTTCAAGCCCCATTTTCCGGCGGATGCTCATTACTGGAACGATCTCACCACGGAGATTGATAATCCCCTTGAAATAGTGCTGTGCTTTTGGTACGCGTGTGATCTTCTGCATACGCACAATATTATCTACATAGCCAATGTCAATTCCATACTGCTCATTTCCAATTCTGACTACGATATACTGTTTTGTTTCAACTTCTGTATTTTCTATTTTTTTCTCTGCCATTGCCAATCCCCCGTTACATTAATGTATTTACATCCAGAATCAGAGCGACTTCACCATCGCCAAGAATTGTAGCACCACTGATCAGCTTATTGCCGTTTATGTATTTGCCAAGTGACTTAATAACGATCTCCTGCTGTCCAATCAGATTGTCAACAACAAGGCCCGCCTGACTGTCTCCGCGTTTTACAATTACGACCGTAAGGCTTTCCGGTTCTTCCTCACGCGGTTCAATATCAAGTACTTTGTCCAGACGGATCAGAGGAATTACATTTCCTCTTAAATGGATAACCTCTTCTGCCTGAATGTATTTAATGTCCGCAACCGGAATATCTTCGATATTTGCAATCGAGCCAAGGGCAATTGCGTATTTCTCATCGCGGATCTCTACCATAAGTGCCTGGATAATGGCCAGTGTAAGCGGAAGTCTAACGGTAAACGTTGTTCCTTCTCCAAGCTTCGTTGCGACCTCGACATCTCCGCCTAATGCTTCGATATTTGACTTTACAACATCAAGACCTACACCGCGTCCGGAAATATCGGTAACCTTCTTTGCCATGGAAAAGCTCGGTAAAAACAGCAGATTGATAATATCCTTCTGTGGCATGCTCTCTGCCTGTTCCGCAGTTATAATTCCACGCTCAATTGCTTTTCCTTTTACTGCCTCTGTGTCAATTCCGTTACCATCATCTCCTACCTGAATGATAACGTTATTTCCTTCCTGATACGCATTTAAGAAAATGCTTCCGACTTCCGGCTTTCCTCTCTGGATACGGGTCTCATTATCTTCAAGGCCATGATCTGCAGAGTTGCGCAGCAGATGCTGTAACGGATCTCCGATCTGATCAACAACGGTACGGTCAAGTTCGGTATCCTCACCGGTCATAACCAGTTCCATTTTCTTTTTCAGGGTTCTTGAAAGATCACGGATCATTCTTGGGAATTTACTTACAACACTCTCAATTGGAACCATTCGAACCTTCATAACAGATTCATGCAGGTTCGTTGTAATACGCTCCAGATATTCAATCTGTTCCTGGAAGGACTGATTGCTTGTACTGTCTCCCTCGTTTCCACTAATTGAAACAAGACTGTTTTTTGCAATGATCAGCTCGGAAACCTGGTTCATAAGTGCATCCAGCTTCTCAATATCAACACGAACCGTTCTGTTTGTTACCGGTTTTGCCGTGGTATTCTTTTTTCCGGCTGGTGCTGCTGGTTTCTTTGGCTCTGGAGCTTTCTTTGGTTCTGTTTCTTTCTCTTGTGGGGCCTCCTCTGCTTTCTCCGGAGCTGATTCCTCTTCTTCCGCTTTTAAATCAAAGAGTTCTGCCTTAGCATCCTCAATTTCTGATACATTCTTGGCAGCCGCAACAATTTTGTCAACAGCTTCCGTTGTTGCAATATAGAAGCAGAATTCCAGTTCAAATTTCTCATCCTCAATATCCTGCGAGCTTGGACGGTAAACAAGAATTTGTCCAAGTTCCTCTACTGCCTTAAATACCAGAAATGCCCTTGCTGCCTTTAACAGACAGTCTTTCTGAATCGATACCTTAACCGCATATACCTGCTGTCCTGCATCCGTGGCATCCTTTATGGATTTGATCTCTGTATCTGACAGTTCGAATTTTTCGATAGAAGAACCCTGCTCCTGTGCTTCCTTGGGCTTCTTTTCTTCTGCTGTCTCTTCTTTTTTTGCTTCCGGCTGCTTGCCATTTGCTTTTGCAATAAAATCATTCAGCTCATTGATAATGACCTCGTTATCTTCCGTTCCCTCATCTGAGCTTGCCTTGATATTCTCAAGGTATGCATCCAAAGCATCCAGACATTCAAATAAAAGGTCAATCATAGCACTGTCGACCTTAATATGGTCGCTTCGTACTTCCTGAAATACATTTTCCATATCGTGTGTCAGATGCTGCATTCTTTTAAAGCCCATCGTTCCAGCCATTCCTTTTAAGGAATGTGCTGCACGGAACACCTCATTGATCGTGTCCTTATTCTCTGGCTCCTTTTCCAGCTGCATAATGCAGTCGCTAAGAGTCTGTAAATGTTCATTACTTTCATCAATGAAAATCTCAAGGTACTGGCTTACATCCATTTTATCTTACCCCCACGTTCTTTATTATTGTTTTAGCGACATCCGTAAGCGGAACCACCTCATCGACCACACCGGCTTCTGCTATCATTTTCGGCATTCCATAAACTACACAGGTCTGGGCATTCTGCGCAATCACATGGATGGGCTTGTGATGATTTAAGGACAGAATTCCATTCGTTCCATCAGCACCCATTCCAGTCAGTACAACACATACGATTTCATCATACCCACTGTTTGATAGAGAATCAAACATGATATTTGCACATGGCTTCAATCCTCCGATTGCCGGCATATCATTGTAGACAACCTTATGGCTTCCATCCGGATTCTTCTTCACCTCAATGTGTTTTCCACCTGGTGCAATATATACCGTTCCTTTTTCTAAGCGTTCTCCATTTGCTGCTTCCTTTACATGGATCTCACTGATCTCATCCAGACGATCTGCCATGGATTTTGTAAATCCAGCCGGCATATGCTGAACAAGTACCATCGGCGCATTCATGTTCTTTGGAAGGTACGGAATCACGCTCTGGAGTGCTTTCGGTCCTCCGGTTGAACATGCCAGTGCAACAATTTTATTTTCACCTTTTGCCGCCGGTCTCATTCTTGAAACTGGTGCTGCCGGCTTTTTCACTGGTACTACGGAAGGACTTTTTTTCACGTAGGCTCTTGTCTTTAAAACTGCTGTCAGAATAGAAAGCAGACGTTTTTTAAAGTCTTCACCCTTCGCCTCTATGATATTGGTCGGTTTTGTTACAAAATCGATCGCGCCACGTTCCATTGCAAGGATTGTTACCTCTGCATCTTTTGTAGTTAACGTGCTGACCATAATCACATTTGCTTTAATGTGTTCCTTTTGTAACCGGTCAAGTAATTCCAGTCCGTCCATACGGGGCATATTGACATCCAGAACAACACCATCATAGGTATTCTTCTTTAATTTCTCATATGCCTCAAGTCCGTCTCTGCAAACGTCTGTTGCCTGAAATGTACTATCTGAATTGATTATATCACATATAGTTCTTCTCATGAGTGCAGAGTCATCAACAACAAGAATGTTTTTTTTCATATAATCACCCATTTTCTTTCTTCCGGGCTTTCCGTTCCTCATCAAAAATATAACGAATTATTTCTTCTCTTGTTTTTGTATCTTTGATTAGGAATTTTGCCCGATGAATATATTTCTGTGAATCACCATCCGCTTTGTGGCTGTCAATGATTTTAACAACCATATAAAACTGTTCATCGACTTTTTCACTGCTTAAATGCATTACAATAAGCAGATATGATTGCGCTGCAAACTGCTGATCCGATGCAAAGCGGATTCCACCTCCACTGATATCAAGAATTGTACCACTATTTTTGTTTTCATAAAAGGCTTCTTCCTGACGAAGCTTTGAAAAAATATCCTGAGTGCTTTTAAGCTTCGCAGTTTCTTCCTCTAATTCATAACAGTTCATTTCAATGGAACACGGCATCCTGAAATATTCTCTCCGCTGGATTTTCTCCAGCTTTGAAGCAGGACTCACAAGAAGAATATAAAGCGAGCCTCTTTTATAGCGGTCCTTTACCACACCTGTGCACTCATACATTCCAGCCTTTGAATAAAACAGAAAATGAAATCTCACTCCAGTTGGAAGAAGAATCATTTTTGTTCCAATAAACGGCATTGCAATCTCTAATTCCTCGTCTTCTGTAATATCAAGCACACTGCTCTTATAAATTTTTGCTGTTTCTTCATTCTGTTCTTCCATGCCGGTCTGCTGAACCAATTGGATATCGATCTTATCACCCGGCGCAATCATTTGTGAAAGTGACATAATTTTCTCCCTTAAATGAATCGATCAAAAAATTTCATAAATAACTGTGTAATCCCCCAGCCAATCTTAATCTGATCATGCGTTCCATTCTGCAGGTTTTCCGCAAGCTGTGCAAATGCCTTTGCAGATGCTGCTTCTGGTGTCTGCATGGAAACTGTTTTCTGCTGTCGGATTGCTTTTTCCAGCTGCCAGTCCTGTGGTACCGGTCCAAGATAATCAATGTTTCCATTCAGGAACTGACTTACCACGGTATTCAGCTTGTCAAAAACAAGTTTTCCTTCCTCATTTGAAGTCACCTTATTTGCAACGACATGAACAATGGTTCCGTCCGAAACAAATTTTGGATTCCGGTAGAGTACCTTGAGCAACGAGTAAGAGTCTGTCAGAGAACTCGGTTCCGGAGTCGTAATTAAAAGTACCTCAGGACTTGCCATGACAAATTCAAGCACCTGATCCGAAATCCCTGCTCCTGTATCAATTAAAATATAATCCGCAAGCTCATTTAACTCTCCAAGGCTGTGGATCAAAAACATGATCTGTTCCCGGCAGAGATTTTCCAATCCGACGATTCCTGAGCCTCCAGATATAAATCCGATCCCCATCGGACCAGATGTAATGATCTCTTTTATATTTTTTCCTTTATAGATCACATCAAAAAGATTATATTTTGGAGTTGCCCCAAACATAACCTCAACATTTGCGAGTCCAAAATCCGCATCAAAAATAAGAACTCTTTTTCCCATCTGGGTAAGCTGGACTGCAAGATTTACTGCGGCATTGGATTTGCCAACCCCGCCTTTTCCACTTGTAATGGTAATTACTCTTGCATTACTGATCTGGTTTTGGTTATGCAGTTTTATAACATTTCTCAGCTGCTCTGCCTGATCCATAAGAATTACCTGCCTCCTAAGAGCTGTTTTACTATTTTTTGTGTATCAAACACCTCAATATCATCTGGAACATTCTGTCCATTCGTTATATAAGATAGATCAGCCCCAGAATACAGCTTGATATTTAACAGATTTCCATAGGATGACGTTTCATCAAGCTTTGTAAAAATCAACTTGTAATCTGACGCAATCTGATGATAAATATCTGTAATCTCAAGCAGATCTTTATATTTCGTTGTCGCACTGAGTACGAGGTATACTTCCTTCTCGTACTCGCTGCTTACACTGTCAATCAGCTTCTTCATCTCATTTCTCTGTTCCTCATTGCGGTGCGAAAAGCCTGCCGTATCAACAAAGATCAGGTCACTGTCTGCCGCTTTTGCCACTGTGTCATTCATTTCTTCTGCAGAATAAACAATTGACATCGGTACATCCAGAATATTTGCATATACCCGGAGCTGTTCCGTTGCAGCAATTCGATAAGTATCAGCCGTAAAAAAAGAAATCTTCTTTCCATGTTCGACTTTATATTTTGATGCGATTTTTGCAATGGTGGTTGTCTTGCCAACACCGGTTGGACCGATAACAAACACAACCCTTGGCTTTTTCCCATTTAAATTGATCGGATTCGGCTGTCCAAACCGGAGGATGAGTTTCTGATATACATTGGATAAGATCAGATCCAGACTGTTTCCTGGACGAATAAACCGCTCGACCTCATCCAGAACCTGATTGACATACTGTTCATTTACTTCATTTGATAAAAGTGTATTATACAGAATCCGGACAAAATTCAGCTCCTCTTCCGTTGCCTTATGTTCCGTTTCATCCGTAGTTTTCGCAACGCCAAGCTTTTCCTCGAGCATATTGGATAAATTCTCCAGGCGCTTTTCAATATCCTCATCCTTCTTCTGCGCAATCCCAGCTTCCTTTAAAAAGCTTCCTTTCGCTTCCGGTTTTGACACAGGTGCTTTCGCGATCTCTTCTTTGGCACTTAAGATTTCTTTTTCAAGCAGATCGTGTACCATTGCCTTATCATCTGAATGCTTACCTTCCGGTGCTGGAATCTCAATTTTCTCATCTGCGGTAAGATTAATGCTTTCATGAGGCTTCTGCACTGTCATTGATTTTAAAGCAGTCATCGGATTTGCAAAGGCTTCTTTCTCCTCAAGTGCCGCTGTAACCTCATAGGTAGAGCCTTTAAAAGCACGAAAAAGTCCCTTTGCCTTTATCTCCTTAACATTCATAATCACTGCATTTTCGCCAAGCTCCTGCTTTGCTTTCTCAATGGCCTCTTCTTTTGTCTTTCCCTGATATTTGTTGATTGTCATTTATGCCGTCACCATCCCAACTGATTGCAGCTCCACATTTGATTCTACTTCATTATAAGATACTACAATCAAATCTTTATAATAATCCTCAGTAAGCTTTTTAAAATACATACGTACGATTGGTGAAGTAATTACAATCGCACTCCTGCCAAGGTTTTCAAGCTTCTTGATCTCTTCTCCGAGAGAATTCATAATTGCCTTTGTTTTTTCCGGATCAAGTGTCAGATAAGCCCCCTGCTCCGTCTGTTTTACCGACTGCATAATCTCCTGCTCGACCTTTGGATCAAGCGTAATAACACTTGTTGTCTCGTTTGCAGGAAAATATTTGCTTGAAATTGCCCTCTTTAAGCTCTGTCTTACATACTCTGTCAAAACATCGGTATCCCTCGTTGCTGTGGCATGATCCGCAAGTGTCTCAAAAATAGAAAGAAGATCCCGGATCGAAATTCCCTCACGAAGCAGGTTCTGTAATACTTTCTGAACCTCTCCAAGTCCAAGCAGCTTTGGAATCAGTTCATCCACAAGCACAGGGTTGGACTCCTTTAAATTATTGACCAGATTCTGAACATCCTGTCTTGTCAGAAGCTCTGCAATATGTGCACGGATCACTTCTGTCAGGTGTGTCGCAATGATCGATGGCGGATCTACAACGGTATATCCAAGACTTTCTGCACGTTCTCTCTGTCCCTCTGTGATCCAGATTGCTGGAAGATGAAAGGACGGCTCAAACGTTGGAATACCTGTGATTTCTTCCTCTACATATCCAGGATTCATTGCCATATAATGGTCAAACAGGATCTCTCCTTCTGTTACCTGGATTCCTTTTATCTTGATAATATATTGATTCGGATTCAATTGGATATTATCACGCAGGCGGATGATCGGTACAACTGTTCCTAGTTCAAGTGCAATCTGTCTTCGTATCATTACAACACGGTCTAACAGATCTCCTCCCTGATTGACGTCTGCGAGTGGTATGATACCATACCCAAATTCAAGCTCGATGGGATCCACCTGCAAGAGCGAAACAACATTCTCCGGTTTCCGGATTTCTTCTGCCTCATTCTCTGCAGCCTGTACCTCTTCTTCAATATTCTCCTCACCGATATCATCGCTCATCTTTCTTCCTGTGATAACGAAAACAGCACCCAGTCCGACAAATAATACCAGATTTAATGGGGTGATAATTCCAAGGAATATAAGCACAGCACCAACCAGATATAAAACTTTAGGAATACCAAAGAGCTGCTTTACAAGCACCCCGGAAAAATCCGCTTCATTTGATCCCTTCGTAACAAGAATACCCGTTGAAAGTGAGATCAAAAGAGATGGAATCTGTGATACCAGTCCATCACCGATCGTAAGAATACCATACTGGGAAATAGCGCTCTGAAAATCCAGTCCCTGATTCATAACACCCATGGCAGTTCCGCCAACCAGATTGATAAGGGTAATGATCAGACCTGCTGTTGCATCTCCCTTTACATACTTTGTCGCACCATCCATTGAGCCGAAAAAGCTTGACTCCTTTTGGATTTTTTCACGTCGTTCCTTTGCCTCTTTATCCGTGATTGCACCGGTATTCAAATCTGCATCAATTGCCATCTGTTTACCCGGCATTGCATCCAGCGTAAAACGTGCTGTTACTTCTGATACTCGCTCTGATCCTTTGTTAATGACGATAAACTGAATCAGGATGAGTACAATAAACACAATCGCCCCGATGATCATATCCCCACCACCGACGAAATTACCAAACGTCTGGACAACGTTACCCGGATTACCGGTTGTTAAAATCAATCGTGTCGAAGAAACATTCAGGGAAATTCTGAATATTGTTGTAAATAACAGAAGTGTTGGGAAAAAGGACATGTCCAATACTTCTTTTACAAAGAGAACATTAAACAGAATGATGAGCGCAATCGATATATTAATTGCAAGCATAATATCCAGTAAAAAAGATGGAATCGGGATGATAAAGAAAATAACTGCCGCAAGCAGATATATTCCAACTCCAATATCTGACTTTTTCATTCTGTTTTATCCTCCTTTCTTAAATTTATCCGTTTTTCATATGATACACCATTGCGAGCACTTCCGCTACTGCCTGATATAATTCCGGCGGAATTTCTGCTCCAATCTCAACATTTGCATAAAGCATACGTGCCAATGGTTTATTTTCCACAATCTCTACAGAATTTTCTCTTGCGATCTCTTTGATCTTCTGCGCAAGAAAATCTTCTCCCTTCGCAACTACAATAGGCGCTGTACTTTTGTCAGCATCATACTTTAACGCAACCGCGAAGTGTGTCGGGTTTGTAATAACAACGTCGGCCTGCGGAACATCCTGCATCATTCTTCGCTGGGATGCTTCCTGCATTCTTTTTCGCTGCTGACCTTTAACAGTCGGATCTCCTTCTGTATTTTTGAATTCATCCTTAACCTCCTGCTTGGTCATCTTCATGTCTTCATTAAACTTATGCCTTTGAAACGCATAGTCAGCAACACCAACGATCAGATAGACAATGCTGATCTTTAAGCCTGTGTCAAGAATAATTCCACCGACAAGCCCCACCGCCTGACTTAAAGTAAGATCATAGAGAATAAACAGCTGGTTTGCGTGATCTTTAATCGATGTATATGCAATATACACAATTAAAACTATTTTAATAATGGATTTCACCAGCTCAAATAAAGAATCTTTGGAAAAAATGCGCTTAAATCCATTGATTGGGTTAAACTTTGAGAGCTTTGGCTCCATCGGCTTTGTTGTAATCTTCCAGCCGACCTGGATAATGCTGATCAGAATTGTAATCACAACCCCACAGATAAAAAACGGAGCAACAATAACAAGCCACTTTAATACCAAATCTGTCACAAACGAATTGACCGCCTGCGAAGAAAGCTGTTTTGAATTTATTTTAACAAACTCCGGAATTTTGTTATAGATGGAAGAAAAAAGACTAAGCATCCTTCCGCCGACAAAAGAGATAAATACCTTTAAAACGAGAAAAAGTACAATCAGGTCGAACGCTGAGGTCAGCTCCTTACTCTTTGCTACCTTTCCCTCTTCTCTTGCATCGCGCAGCTTTTTTGCTGTTGCCGGTTCGGTTTTCTCACCGCCCTCTCCATCCTGGGCAAAAAACTGAAGATTATATTCAAATATTTGGTTTTGATTCCATTCGTTTTGTCTAATGCAATCCTTCAACGATCATTTCCACCATCTTTTTCATTTCATCTCCTATAAAATCAGCTGCATCCGGTAAAAGGATAACTGTCAGAAACATAACAGCAAGTCCAACCAGTACTTTTAACTGCATTCCGACCGCAAACATATTCATCTGCGGCGCAACCTTTGCCATAATTCCTAAAATACAGTTTAAGATCATAATACATGCAAAAAAAGGCAGGTAAATGCGGAATCCAATCACTCCCATATCGCACATATAAGTTGACAGCGTATTGGCAATATGCTGCCAGTCAAACTGTACTGCACCAATCGGAATTACGGAAAAAGAATCTCCAATTGCCTGAATCATATACAAATGCATGTTGGATGCGATCAAAAGCAAAAGGATCAGCTTCTGATAAAAAGAACCTGTCAGTGTGGTTTCACTTCCTGTCGCTGGATCAAAAATTGTTGCCATCGAAAGTCCGATATCCATGTCAATAATATTCCCGGCAAATAAAACAATGGAACTACAGATATTTGCCGAAAAACCTATAAGCAATCCCGTAATTCCTTCCCGAAAAACAATGACCGCATATCCGATCACATCTGTATAGTTCAGTGCTGGCCGCTCTATCACATTGTAGAGCAGCAACGAAAGAAATGCTGACAACCCAATCTTCACCTGCCTTGGCACTTCATTCTGTCCCAAAAAAGGTGCAATATAAACAAAACAGGATATTCTTACAAAAATCAGTAGAAAATATTCCAGATTGCCCAATGAAAACGTAACATCTACCATATGCTATCCCAGGCTCAGATAATAACTAAAATTTGACCATAAATCGGTCATAAAATCAGTCATCCCACTTAACATCCATGATCCAAACAAGATCAGTGCAACAAACACGCCAATAATTTTGGGAACAAACGTAAGCGTCTGCTCCTGAATTGATGTAACTGTCTGAAAAATGCTAACAATCAGTCCAATAATAAGTGATACAAGAAGAAGTGGAGCCGATGTAATAATAATTGTATAAATGGCATCTCTAGCGATGTCGAGTACTGCTTCCTGT
>CAKRLN010000048.1 GCA_934359535.1 uncultured Lachnospiraceae bacterium | reverse complement strand
GTCTAAGCCATCATGCTGAAAGCTGAAATTGTACATTGCCGGTGATCCGGAATGTCCTACCGGACTTCCGATTAATGCAAGTAAGCCTGTATGTCCTGAAATTCTCTTTTCCATTTTAAATATCCTCCTGAATTCTATTCTTAAATCTTCATAGCTGCTTCAAACGCTTCTGCGGTTGCATCGAGTGCTCTTCTTGCACGGGTTGCATCACCGATTACGTAAGCTTCTTTTCCAAGCTCCTCTAACTGATCTGCAAATGGATTGTAGTTGCGGTAGCCCATGGAAAGAACAACGGTATCGTAACCTCTTGTCTCATGCTTCTCGCCATCCGCAGTCTCATACTCTACGCCATCTTCAAAGAAACGGCAAACCTTAGCACCTGTGATCTGTCCGATATGGTAGTTCTCGAAATCCTCCATTAAGTATTTCTTGTGCTCTTTAATCACATCTGCACCACACTCATCACGGAACTCGATTACGGTTACGTTGTGCTCCTGCTCTCCAAGGAATGCTGCGATCTCGCATCCAACCATTCCTCCTCCGACGATTAAGACATTCTTTCCTGGCATACGTTTTCCGTCTAAGATATCCGAGCCATGGATGATTGCTTCGTTGTCAATTCCATCGATTGGAAGGATCAGTGTTTTCGAACCGGTTGCAACGATTACGGCATCCGGATTCTGCTCTTTCACGAAGTCCAGTGTTACTTCTTTATTCATAACAATCTTTACGCCATCCTTCTCGCAGCGGTGGATGTATGCACGAACCATGTTTGTGATATCACCTTTTCCTGGTGGGAAGGCTGCAAGACGCATGTTTCCGCCAAGTACATCACTTGCTTCATATAAAGTAACCTCATGTCCGCGCTCTGCTGCAACGAATGCTGCACATAAACCGCCGACTCCGCCACCGATTACCATAACGTTCTTTGGATTTACGGTCTTTTTCATGCCCTCGCACTCATGTCCTAAGAATGGGTTTGTCAGACAGCGGAGTGGTTTGCCCTGATACATGTTTGGAACACAGCCCTGAAGACATGCGATACATGGGATCATATCCTCTAAACGCTCTTCCTTTGCCTTATTTGGCATTTCCGGATCAGCAAGGCTCTGACGTCCGAATGCAACAAGGTCTGTGCGTCCTTCTCTTACAAGAAGCTCTGCGTACTGTGGCTCTGTGAAACGTCCAACGGTAATAACCGGGATGCTTACTGCACGTTTGATCTCCGTTACAAGATCTGCGGAAAATCCACCATGGATTGTTGTCGGAGCCCACATATATTCATCTCTGATATGAACGGCACGGGATACATGAAGTGCATCTACACCGCAATCCTCAAGATATGCTGCGATTGCAGCACTGTCATGTACGTCTAATCCGCCAAGCACTTCATCTGAGCTGTTGATACGTGCAAGGATTGCAAGCTTATCGCCAACCTTCTCACGGATTTTCTCAATGATCAGACGGGAAAAACGCATTCTGTTCTCAAAGCATCCACCGAACTCATCTACTCGTTTGTTTGTTCTTGGCGACATGAAGGAGTTCACAAGATAGCCATGTGCCATATGAACCTCTACTGCATCTGCGCCAGCCTTTAAGGCACGCTCTGCTGCTTCTCCGTAGCCATCGATCAGCTCATATACCTGCTCCGTTGTCAGTGCTTCCGGAATATCCCGTCCAAAATCAGATTTGATTGCAGTTGCAGCCTTAATTGGAGCACCTGCGTTCTTTGCATTTCCTTCCGGTCCTGCGTTCTGAAGCTGGATGGAAACCTTTGCACCTTCTGCATGACATGCATCGATCACTTTCTTAAAGCTGTCGATTGTGCTGTCATCATAAAGACAAGGTTTTCTTGGACCTCCCTTTGCATCCTTGTGGACAACGGTTGCCTCAAGCGTTACGAGGCCGAAGCCTCCCTTCGCTCTTGCGCCATAGTAAGCAACGGACTGTTCACTCATCGTTCCGTCGGTATTTGCAAAGTTATTTCCCATTGGTGGTACGACAAATCTGTTTTTAACAGTCATATTACCGATCTCGATCGGCTGAAACATCGCACGAAATTTCATAGTATCTATCCTTTCTTCTCTATCAAGTGTTTCTTACCATTCAAATCAAAGTGTAAATCAATGTATAACTTTTAGTCCTCTAACAGTTCCGGCCAGGTCTCTTTTAATACCTTTTCGGTATTTGTATAAGTATGCTCTGCTGCTTCCTTTAAGCCCTTTGCAAGAATTGCATCGGAAATTACCTCAACGCCGACCGCTCTTGGGGAAACACCTGCATCCTTGATCATTTTTACAAATCCTGCGGTATCCTTTGCACCGGTTCCTGGAGCAAGACGGTCATGCATGGACTCATCTCTTAAGATGGATGCTGCGTATGGTCTTTCATATGCATCATTGATCTGGATACTTACAACTTTTTTTGCCATCTCTTCTGTTAAGATATCGTATGGCTGGTCAGCTCTTACCCAGTGCCAGGTATCTAAGATTAACATTGCATTGTCGCATCCGGACTCTTTTACAACTGCGTAAGCTTTCTCTAAGTTTGGAAGTCCGCTGTATGGCATTGGCTCAACACCGATGATGTATTTTCCAGCTCTCTGGCATAATTCTTTTAATTTCTGTGCAGTATACTCTACGGAGTAGTTCTCCATCAGACCGCAGTTGATATGCCCAACCCCAAATAACTCACACATATGGAAGCACATCTGCTCTTTGTATTTCTGCTCATAAGAACGATGCTCCTCAGCCCACTGTACAATGTACTCAACTTCAGTTACCTTCATATCGTGTTTTGCAAGGATTGCAAGAATATCGTCATCGTGAAGTCCCTCATTTAATGCATCAACATAAGTCTCTGCGCGAAGTCCGATTCCTTCATAGCCTGCTTCCTTTGCTGCAATGACGCGATCCTCAAATTTACACTGATCTCCTAATGTCCATGAACTGATTGTAATTGGATGTTTTTTTGACATGATAATTTCCTCCCTAATGTCCCTTTATCTGGAATTTTTTCATTCGTAAAGTGTGATAATTTTTTGTCAATCTCTTGATACATTTATTATACGTTGTCTGCGCTATAAAAACTAATGCTTAATTTTATGAAAATTGATAGAAATTATCTATAGGTCATGATACAATAACTGCATCATAATCCCTACGAAAAAGAAAAAGAGGTATTACCATGAACTTATATCACCTGCGCTATTTTGTTACGCTTGCCAAAATGCAGCATTATACGAAAGCAGCTGAACATCTTTGTATCACACAGCCAAGCTTAAGTCATGCAATCTCGGCTCTTGAAAAGGAGCTTTCTGTGAAATTATTTGAAAAGGAAGGACGCAATGTTGTCCTGACAAAATGTGGAATGGAATTTCTCGGAGAAGTCGAGCGTTCCTTACAGATTTTAGATAAAAGTGTTGACCATATCAAGGCCGCCGGAAATGGCGAAGGAAGACTTGACATTGCACTGCTGCGCACCCTTGGAACGAATCTTGTTCCAGAGCTGATCCGTGGCTTTGTATCGGAATATCCCTATAAAAATATTAATTTTCATTTCTATAACGGACTGACGGCTGATATCTTAGATGGGTTAAAAGCACAAAAATACGACATTGCCTTCTGCTCCCGCGCGGACAACGAACCACTAATTGATTTTATTCCAATCGCAAGGCAGGATCTTGTCGTGATTGTGCCAAAGCGCCACCCGCTTTCTGACCGGGATACGATTTGTCTTTCCGAAACGCTTTCCTATCCACAGATCCTCTTTTCGAAGCGGAGCGGACTGCGGGCGGTCATCGATAAGCTGTTTGAAACATGCGGGCAGATGCCACAGACTGTATTTGAGATTGAGGAGGACCAGACAATCGCTGGCTTTGTCGCAAATGGCTTCGGCATTGCCGTTGTCCCGAACATGCCGATCCTTAACAATATGCCAATCCATGTCATCCATATCACAGAGCCGAGCTGGGAGCGGTATTTCTATATGGCGGTATTAAAAAGCCGTTACCATGTGCCGCTTGTCGAGAATTTCAAGCGCTATGTGGAGGCTCATACCGATCTGTAGTATTATTTTCCGGTCTCCTGCAGCACAAAATCCACAAATTTTGCCGTGACCGGAGCCATATATTTATCCTTCATATATGCCATATAGATTTTTCTTTCATAACTTGGCTCTTTTAATGTAAGAACGGAAACCCCCATCGTATCAAGGAGTGGAATCCGCGGCATAACCGCAATTCCAAACCCTTCCGCAACGAGTCCTGCCATAAAGCTGTCCTCTTCTACCTCATAGGCAAGCTCTGGTCCATTTTTGTTTTCCAGCTGGGCAAACAGTCCATCAATGACCGGTCTTAGGCCACTTGTCTTTGAGAAGTAGACTTGCGGATATGGCAGTGTCTCAAGCAGCGATACCTCCTTTTTGCCCGAAAGCGGATGTCCCTTCGGCACAACAACGACTAACTCTTCCTTTCCGATCGGTAAAAAGCAGATCCCCGGCTCCTTTTCCTTTCTGGAGCAGAAAGCAATGTCATACTTCTCCTCCTTTAAGCCTGCCAGTATCTTTGTTGTGCTTCCGACATCAAAATGGAACTGTACCGTAAGCTCCTGATCCTTCCTTAAAAAATCCGCAACCAGCTTCGGCATAAATTTACTGCCCAGCGTATAAATATAGCCAATATCGATTGTACCGCTCGTCGCACTGTTTAATTCCTGAACCTTTTTGATCCCGGTACCAAGCGTCTGCATGGATTCTTTGGCATATTCTAGGAAAAGCCTGCCATATTTGGTTAAGACAACATTTCTCCCCCTCTTCTCAAACAGACACGTTCCAAGCTCCTCCTCCATAAGCTTAATGGCATTGCTTAAGCTTGGCTGTGTGATCGCAAGCTCATCTGCCGCCTTCGTATAATGCTCATATTTCGCAAGTGTAATAAAATATTGCAGCTGATTGATATTCATGCTCTGCTGTTCCCCCTTTTTTCCCGGATCATACGCTCTAAGATCGAGACGATCTGTCCGATTTTGTCTACATCCACCGACGCATAATTCATGACAAAGGTATTTTCCTCAAATACACTGCCGCTTCCCGCATGGCAGTAATCGGATACCGGAACAAGCCGGATTCCCTTCGCCCTTGCTTCTTTAATCAGCTCATCTTCCTTCTTTTTCGCGTGTACCTGCATCAGAAAATGCATTCCGGTCTCTTCCCCCGAAATACTGATGCACTCCGTAAGCCCGCTCTGCCGGAATGCCGAAAGGATTTCATCCCGTTTGTTCTGATAATAGTTGCGCAGACGGTTAATGTGCTTCTCAAAGCTCCCATTTTCAATAAAATGCGCAAGCGTGTACTGTTCAAAGTTCGACACCGTACAGGAATAGAAGGACAGCCTCTCATAAAACCGGTCGGCAAGCTGCTTCGGCAGCACCATATAGCTGATTCGCACGGTCGATGCAAGTGTTTTCGAAAAGGTATTCATATAGATCACCTTACCGGATACATCAATGCTCTGCAATGTCGGAACCGGCTTTCCGGTCAGACGCAGCTCACTGTCATAATCGTCTTCAATAATATAACGCTCCTTTTTCTTTGCAGCCCAGCCCAAAAGCTCATAGCGCCTGCTGATTGGCATGACGATTCCGGTCGGGAAATGATGGGATGGGGAAATATGTACAATGTCCGCTTCCGATGCTTCTAATTGCTCCACCGAAATCCCGTCAGCATCTAAATCCACATACCGGCATGCCACCTGCATGCTCTCATATACCTTCCCAATCTTCAGATAGCCAGGATTCTCCACTGCATAGATTCTTCCATTTCCAAGCAGCTGTATAAGAAGTCCATACAGATATTCCGTTCCGGCACCAACGATCACCTGCCCCGGACTTACATCCATCCCTCGGAAGTCTTTTAAATAGGAAGCAATTGCTGTCCGAAGCTCTAAAATCCCTCCGCACGGAGAATTGGTCATAAGCTCGATTCTGCTGTCGCTTAACACCTCACGGATCGTCCTCGTCCAGATCGTAAATGGAAAAATATCGCTGTCTGTCTGATTACTTGAAAAATCTGCAAGAAAGCCGCCTTCTTTTGAAACCGGAAGCGCTTTCTTTGAAAGCTCCTCCCTGTGGCTTTTCTCCCGCGGTACTGTAAAAATACCGCCGGTGTATTTTAAATCGGATACATAAAATCCTTTTTTTGCGATTGAATAAATATATCCCTCCGCCCGGAGCTGCTCGTAGGCACCTTCCACCGTGATCACGCTTATACCCAGATTTTTTGCAAAGGTACGCTTCGATGGGAGCCTTGTCCCAGCCGTAATATTTCCTGCAAGAATGTCATCGCGGATACATTTATATAAGTATTCATACAGGGAATCTGACCCTATCTTTTCAAAACTGTATGTCAGCATTTCGTTTTAATCTCCAAATCTGGTCTTACTGAATATATTTATTTTGACCATTTATCCAAGGTCACAAGTCCATTATAATCTTACCCAGGTCCACTGTAAACCTTAAAATCACGGAATTTACTCTTTGCAAGTTTCGCGGCCAATTTTTCAATCGTAAAATATTAAATATCATAGGAGGAACCAGAAATGGGAAATACAGAAAGATATCAGTTAAATAAACAGCTTGCGCAGATGTTAAAGGGCGGTGTCATCATGGATGTTACGACACCGGAGCAGGCAAAGATCGCAGAGGCAGCGGGCGCATGTGCTGTTATGGCGCTTGAGCGTATCCCTGCGGACATCCGTGCTGCCGGCGGTGTTTCAAGAATGAGCGATCCAAAGATGATCAAGGGAATCCAGGATGCTGTATCCATCCCGGTTATGGCGAAATGCCGTATCGGACATTTTGTAGAAGCACAGATCTTACAGAGTATCGAGATCGATTACATTGATGAAAGTGAAGTACTTTCTCCTGCCGATGATGTTTACCATATCAATAAGCGGGATTTCAAGGTTCCTTTCGTCTGCGGTGCAAAGGATCTCGGCGAGGCACTGCGCAGAATTAACGAGGGTGCTTCCATGATCCGTACCAAGGGTGAGCCGGGAACCGGAGATGTTGTTCAGGCTGTCCGCCATATGCGTAAAATGAACAGCGAAATTGCACGCCTTACCAGCATGCGCGAGGATGAATTATTCGAAGCGGCAAAACAGCTTCAGGTTCCTTATGAGCTTGTCGAATACGTTCACACAAACGGAAAGCTTCCAGTTGTAAACTTTGCTGCCGGTGGCGTTGCAACGCCTGCTGACGCTGCTCTTATGATGCAGCTTGGTGCAGAGGGTGTATTCGTAGGCTCTGGAATTTTCAAATCCGGCAACCCGGAAAAACGTGCCAATGCCATCGTGAAATCTGTAACAAACTATACCGATGCTGACATGATCGCAAAATTATCCGAGGATCTTGGTGAAGCAATGGTCGGAATCAATGAACAGGAAATTTCCCTGATCATGGCAGAAAGGGGCATCTAATGAAGATTGGCATACTTGCAGTCCAGGGGGCTTTTCTTGAGCATGAGAAAATGCTTGATGCACTCGGCATCTCCTATGTAGAGCTTCGAAAAGCTGAAGATCTTGACTCCTCCTATGACGGACTGATCCTTCCGGGCGGTGAAAGCACCGTCCAGGGAAAGCTCTTACGGGAGCTTGGCATGTTTGATACAATCCAGTCACAAATTCTTCGCGGCATGCCGGTGCTTGCCACCTGTGCCGGCATGATCCTTCTTGCAAAGGAATTAGACGGTGATCCAACCACACATCTTGCCACACTTCCAGTCTGCGTAAGGAGAAACGCCTACGGAAGACAGCTTGGAAGCTTCCATACGAAAGCAGTCCTTGACGGAATCGGTGAAATCCCGATGACCTTTATCCGCGCGCCTTTTGTAAAATCCACAGAAGATGGCGTAAAGGTTCTTGCTACTGTCGATGACCACATTGTAGCCGTACAATATAAAAATCAGATCGCCCTCTCCTTCCACCCGGAATTAGATGACGATCTGCGGCTCCATAACTATTTTCTTTCCTTAATCCAGGCATAATCTGACTGCTGCGGACTTCCCCTTCTGTGGATTCCGCAGCTTTTTTATATCAGTATTTCATAGAAAAATGCCCTGCATCTATGATTACTCATACTTGCAGGGCATTGGGGAAATTTTATGAATCAGAGCCGTTATGATTAATTAACGGGCTGTTTCATCATGATTTAATTTTTTGCGTTTTGCAGAAAAACCTGCCAGGCCAATTCCAAGCAACGCTGCAGCAAATGGAATTGCAGGACTAGAAGCATCTCCTGTATCCGGTGCCTTTGTCTTTGCAGCCGGAGCAGTCGTTTCTTTTGTTCCTGTGGTCTTTTCTGCACCTGAATTCGTATCTACCTTCACAGTCTGTCCTGGTGTTGGCACTGGGTCTGGTGTTGGTGCTGGATCTGGTGTCGGCACTGGATCTGGTGTCGGCACTGGGTCTGGTGTTGGTACTGGATCTGGTGTTGGTACTGGGTCTGGTGTTGGTACTGGATCTGGTGTCGGTGCCGGGTCTGGTGTTGAAGTATCAAGTGTCGGAGTTCCGATTGCTTCACCTGTAATAATCAGTCCGTCCTCGTTAACTTTTGCAAGCTCATCCTCCGTAATGGAAACCGCTCTGATTGCATCGAAATAGATCACGGAGTCAATGTCGGTTGCCTCTCCAGCCGGGAAGGAGTTGCACCAGATTGCGAACTTTGTAATATTAGAAGCATCGAGTGTTCCACCCTGTTTTCCTTTGAATGCAGAAAATGGGATCGTCACAAACTGTGCCTCGTTTCCTTTTACGAAATTCGTCAGATATACCTCAAACTCTTCACCTGAACCATCGGTTACCTGTACCACAAGCTTCTGTCCGTTTCCATCCGGTTTTACCCACATGGAAAGCGCGTTATAATCCGAGAAATCATTTGCGGTAAGTCCCGATTTAACCTGACCGGTCCATACCTCGCTTCCAGTTGTATAAAGGCTGTAGTGGAATGCTCCACCAAATGCTCCATTTACTTTATTGTCCTTATCTAATGTGAAGGAAGAGGAACATCCCGCTGCGGAATTGCTGGTATAGGAAGCTGATAATAAGCCGTCACTTCCAGAATAATAATCAAAGTCTTCGAATAGATTTGCTGGAGCTTTGTCCTTCTCTTTTCCAAGGCTGACATTCTGGATCGTAGAAATCACAGTTCCGTCTGCAATAAGGCTGATCGCTGCGACATCCGTAGCTCCAAGCTGTGCAATATCCTCTGCGGTAAGCTCTGCCTCGTATAGCTTCGCACCGCCTGCTGCCCGCCCCCTTGTCTCTGCTTCCTTTGCAGTTAATGTAAGCTCTTTTCCAGTCTGGGTATTCGTTATCTGAAACGCAACAGACGTTGCATTCTTTACATATGCCTGAAGGGTTCTACCCTCTTTTATTGTATCACTGTCAAATGTGCTTGTCATGTAGCCACATGCATTGTCATAGCCGGTTACTTCTGCACCACCCAATGAATCAAGGTTCTGATAGAAATTCGTTCCATCACCGAAGATCGAGCTGTCATCATTGTAGTATCTGATGAAATCATTGATCATCTCCTGACCATATTCGTTGTTGTATTTGTATGGTACATAGAAGTTCGTGTCTCCGAAGTTTGCCCATACAAGGTAATAAGGCATAGCATTCTTCTTTGCAATTTCACTGACCGTCTGATACCAGTTTTTATCCGTTTTTTCTTCAGCAACCGGATTGCCCTTTACGAGAAGTCCCTCGTTATCGGAGCCATCCTTTTTCATGACACGCACGCCACACTCGGAAATTGCGGAAAGCTTGTTATGCTTCTCGGCAAGTGAGGTAACAACCTGACAGGTTTTATCCAGATGCTCAAAATAGGAACCATCGGATTCTGCCGGATAAGTATTGTAATCATCGTAGTAGTCAAATGCCAGAATATCAACGTACTCATCGCCCGGATATCTTATCAGATAATCGTCCTCTGAGGTAATCGGTCCGTTTGGAGAGTACACATAGAGCATATTGTGGACGCCCTGGGATTCTAAGTAATCTCTTGTGTAACGGTACAGGCTCTTATAGCTTTCTTCTGAGTTCATCGAACCCCACCAGAACCAGGAGCCGGTATTCTCATGGAACGGACGGAAAATAACCGGAATATCCTCATCCTGCAATGCAGCTGCATACTCTGCAATAATGTCTAAGTATGCAGTAAATACTTCATTGTAATCACCGCCCGGAAGAATCTGCTTAACACAGTCACCGCTCACATCCTTTGCCTCAGTAAAGTCACAATTGTAAAAATCATAGGAAACCGTTCCATCGTCTGCCACAATCTTTTTGATCTTCTCATTCGTAAAGTTCGGCATATGGGTAGAAAGTGTTACGATCGCGCCATTTTCTGCCGCTTTCTTACTGTATGCGATGGATTTTTCCAGTGCATCGGCTGCATTCTCGCCGCCTGCCTCCGAGCCGGTCAGTCCAAGGGAATCAATTCCAAATACGCCGCTGACGGAGCCTGTCACATCATAGACATCACCAAGCTCTGCCTGTGGATTTACCGATTTGGAAACGTCATTCTGGTGTCCGAAAAGTACCTGGTTACTATTCTTTAATCCGTTTAAATAAGCGGCAAGTGCTACGGCACTGCCTGCTGCCTTGGAATCTGCAAGTATAAGCTGATCCGCTTTCTTTGTAAGGTCTGCCTGCGCACCAGTTTCCCGTACAGTCTCTGTGATCTTCGTGTAATCTGCCGTTTCATCCTTCTGGGATAATACCAGATTATCCAGATAAATATCCCCTTTAAAACTGCTGTTACATCCGATGATTCCAAGCGTCAGATCCTTAAGCGGCTCACTTGTCGGAGAAAATGACATCGTTACAGTCACCTTCTGATAGCCGTCCCCAAGATCCTCTGCTTCTGTGGTATCAATCTGGGTATCCTTATTGATAATGCCCTCGGAGAAGAATTTCATCTTGCCAATGTTTGTGCCGGATGACGGATAAATCAGATCCACGCTGATCTGGTTATAGTTTGCAATATCATCTCCATCCTCTGCTGCGGTGTATTTTACCTTCGCTTCGCTCCAGCTGTCACCGCTGTTTTTCGTATAGTCAAGGCTGACCTTTAATGCCTGTCTGTCTGCATCATATGCCACATCCGGTGCTGCATTTGCATCTCCGCCATGGTAATACTGGTATCCGGTCTCACCGCTCCAGCTCTTTGCCTGTGCCTCATCTGAAAAATCAGAAAGTGTACTTGGATCACGCTCTTCAAGCTCCGGTGCTTTCTCAATCTTATTCTCAACCGATACCTGATCGAAGGTGATGTCTCCGGCAAAGCCAACACCAACAATCTCAAAGTCGATCTCCATCAGCTTGTCTGCATTCTTGTCATTGAAATCTACCGTCGCATTGGCATAATAATTGCCATCTTCCCCTTCGGTAAATGCATTCTTGTCAAGATATGGCCAGCTGTCACCCGTTGTGTATGTCCAGTTATCTCCAAGCTTTACAACACCCTGAAGCTTGATATAGCTTCCATCTGCCTCCAGTGTCTTATATGCATCACTGCTAATCTTAACCCGCGCATTTAACTTAAAATTACTCTCTGCCATGCGCTCCACATCATTCGTATACGCATAGGTAACATTCCCTTTGTTATCCCAGTCTTCTGCGGTCAGACCAGAGAAATCAACCGAAGTACTCTTTGCCTCTGTTCCTTCATATACTGCGCCACTTTCTGCCGCCATTACTGTTTCTGCCTTTAACGAAAAGCTCCCCTGCGGAATGACCGACGTCATCATCATTGCTGCCATTGTAATGGCAATCATCTGTTTGTTCAGCCTTCTCATTTTTCCAATTCCTTTATCCCTTATTTTTTTATGTCTCTGCACCCATCCTCCTTTCTGGTGCAGATTTTATATTTTGTTAAATTAATTATATTTTTATTATTAAATTAAGTCAATTATCATTTATTTATCTTTAATACTTTTGTTATATTTTACTTTAATTTAATATTATTAGCTTGTTTTTTAATCTTTTAACTGGACATTATTTCCAGTGACCAAAGTACCAGTTTAAGAAGATTCCTTTTTATATGGATATTTTTTAGACAATTGCGAAACTCTCTTTTACTCACATTTTATTGTTCAAAGTGACAAAAATCTTCGAAGACACGCTTCCGCTACGTGTCGCT
>CAKRLN010000047.1 GCA_934359535.1 uncultured Lachnospiraceae bacterium | reverse complement strand
CTACGGAGGAAATCCGAAGGATATCGGAAGGTTTTAAGGTGCCGGTGCTTCGCAATTACAATATTTGGTCGGATTATAAATTGACAGAGATTATAACAGCCGGATGTGTGCAGGCCATGCAATGCAAGGATGAAAAAGCTTATATGGATTTGTTTACAGATGTTTTTACGAAAATATCTGTTATTGCAGATGGGGACAAAGAGCCTTGGTATGTCATTAAGATTAAGGCAATGGAAGAGGCGTTTTCCGAATGCATGCAAATCCACACAAATGACAGTGGTAAGCTTACAGCTTCCATGGTGGCATACTGTGTAAAGAAATTATTGGAAGAGAACCTGGAACCAGGGATCTATTGGCCGTATGAGATAGCAGATTCCCAAAAGGTGATAGACTATTTGGAAGAACTGTCTTTTGAGGTAGAAAGATATGGAGAATTGTGATGAGTAAACGAATTAGAGTTTTGCTTTGCGGAACAGTATTTGGTCAAATATATTTGCGAGGTGTATTGAAAAATAATGCCTATGAGTTGAAGGGAATATTGTCAACCGGAAGCGGCCGGTCAAGGGCACTTGCGAAGGAACATAGCATAAGGCTACATACAGATATAAAGGAAATATCGGCAGAAGAGTATGATTTGGCACTTGTAGTAATACGTTCTGGAATTGTTGGTGGAAGGGGAAATCAGGTTGCGTTAGAACTTTTGCAAAAGGGAATCAGTGTTGTGCAGGAACAGCCAGTCCATGCTGATGAAGCGATTATGTGCTATAAGATGGCAATTGAGAAGAAGGTTTATTATTCAGTAAATACTTTTTATAAAACTTTGCCAGCGTCTATCGTATTTCAGAATAAGGGAAAGGAAATGAAAAGTAAAGAAAGAGTATGCAGCATGGATGGTGCATGTTCCATGCCAGTGTTATTACCTTTTTTGGATCAGATATGCAGGATAATTGGAGGAGTGCATCCGTATAACATTGATATAAAAAAGAGTATGCGCATTAGAACCAAAGCGGTGATTACAGTGGACATATGTGGTGTGGAATGTCTGTTAAGAATAAATGACAGTCTGAATAAGTTTGATATTGAAAACAATGCCTATTTACTGAATGCATGTAATGTAATGTACAAGTCCGGTAATCTTATGCTTACGGAAGTAAACGGACAGGTTGTATTTGTACCAAGAACCTATGTTGTAGAGGAGTACATGAAGCAGGAGACTGTTGACAGCGAAAGGGATTGTAATGGGTCAGAAATTCTTTATGATGTCAGCGGAAAGCGTTTTGGGGAACTATACAAGGATGAATGGCCGGATGCTGTTCATTATTTATTAGAACAGGAAGAAGAAAACATAAGGAAAAAGAAATGTGATGTATCGGCTATGCAATATTATATAGGATTATGCTCCCTGTGGAAGGATATTTCAGATTGTATGAGCCAATTATAATTTGTGGAGGACAAAATGGAAGCGTTTTTAAAGGAATGTAAAGACAAAGGGATTCAGGTTATTTGTAAGGATGGAAAGAATCTTTCTTATAAGGCAAGTAAAGGTCCCATTGACAGAAATATGCTGATATTTATGAAGGAGCATAAGGAGCAGCTGATTGCTTATCTGTCAGGTGAAAGTACGGAAGAAAGTGCGAAGGGAAATCTTGTGGTAAATAGTGCGGAAAACAGATATAAAGAGTTTACGCTTACTGATATTCAAAGTGCTTATTATGCCGGACGCCAAAGCGAATATGAATATGGAGGAACCGGCTGTTATACCTATCTTGAAATTAAGACAGAGCGGATAGATACAGAGCGTTTTGCGGAGGCCTGGTATCGGACCATTATGCGTCATGATATGCTTAGAGCAATGATTACAAAAGAAGGTAAGCAGCTTGTAAGGAAAACAGTGGATGCTCCGGAGTTGGAGGTTTATGAGGTAAATGAGGACGGTAAGCCCATTGAAGAAAATAACCTGGTTCAGGAAATGAGGAATAAGTGCAATGCCTTTGATTTTAAATTGGAAGCATATCCCATGCACAAATTTGTGATTGCCCAGGGCAGGGAGCATTCCATCGTTCATTTTATGGTAGATATGCTGGTGGCGGATTATATCAGTATAAATATTATCTTGGGTGATGTGTTTGGCTATTATGCTAATGGTAGATTTGATGATTCTGGTATGACGGATTTAACATTTAGAAATATTGTATTGGAAAGAGCGAAGAAGAAAGCGACTGCGGAAGATAAAGAATATTGGTTGAAAAAGATTGATGAAAACAGATTTGCAACACCTGATTTGCCGCTTAAGACCAATGCGGACAGCAGTGGTAAATCCGTTACTTTTTCAAGAAAGAAAATGCTCATGTCTACCAAGGAGTATCAGGATTTCAGAAGTATTGTATTAAAAAACGGTATCACTGTCAGCAATGCAGTGCTTGCTACTTATGCTAAGGTTTTAGCAAACTGGTGTGAGGAGAAGAGAATTTGCATCAATATTACGCTGATGCAAAGAACGGAGGAGGAAAAGAAGATAATAGGAGACTTTACCTCTGTTAACCTGTTAACGCTTGATGTGGAAGAGGAGAACTTTAAAGAATTTGCAAAAAAAACGCAGAAAACTTTATTTTCAGATATGTCACACATGAGTTATTCGGGTGTTGAGGTTATGCGTAAAATGAATAAAACATCTGGACGAAAAGTGATGTTTCCGGTTGTATTTACAAGTACTGTAGGTGCGGATACCTCACATGAGGATGTTTCTGCTTTGAATATTATTGGAGGGATTAGTCGTACACCGCAGGTATGGATTGACTGTCAGGTGTTGGAACGTAATGGGGAGTTGGAGATTCATTGGGATGTGCGGGACGGTATTTTTGAAAATGAGATTCTGGATGATATTTGGAATACGTTTTGCACGTCCATAGATACAATCAGGATGGTTGCTGAATGGGAAACAATAAATGATATTACTTATAAGCCTGGATATTTTGATAAACGGGATGCTTATAATCATGTTGAGAAAACATGGAAAATCGGAATGCTTTATGATGGCTTTATCAATAATGTTAAGAAGCAGCCTGAAAAAACGGCTGTTATCTATGACGAACAGAGCTATTCCTATGGTAAAATGGGAGAATATGTGGGTTCGATTGTTAAGGCACTGAAAGAAAAGGGCTTGCAAAGAGGGAAACGCGTAGCATTGGTATTGCCCAGAGGACCTTTACAGATTGCATCAGCTTTGGCAACATTACTTTGTGGGGCGGCTTTTGTTCCGATTGATATCAATCAGCCATTTAATAGACAGGAAAGAATTGTGCTGGAAAGTGAGTCTCATCTTGTTATGGCCATGGGTGAACATACAAGAATGAAAGAAGCTTTTAAAGGCAGGGTGCTGAATCCGGAAATTTTAATTGAGACACCCGGAGAGTTAGTTGCAAATGAAGATAATTGTAAGCAGGATCTGGCATATATTATATTTACATCCGGAACAACCGGTGCACCGAAGGGGGTCATGATTACCCATGAACAGGTAGAGAATACAATTATTGATATGAATGAACGTTTCGGGATTAATGAAAAGGACGTATTTATTGCTTTGACAAAATTATCGTTCGACTTATCAATTTATGATTTGTTCGGAAGTTTTGATGCGGGCGCAACCTTGGTGATTCCGACGGAGAGTAATGCAACCAACCCGGCGAATTGGCTTGAGTTAGTAAAGGCTTATAAGGTAACGATATGGAATTCTGTTCCGGCGCTCTTAAAAATGTTTTTAAAAGAGTTGCAGAGCGAGCAAAGTGCGGATGTTAGTTCCATCAGATGCTTTTTCCTTTCGGGGGATGTGATAGATGCTTCTATACCGGGCCAGCTCAGAGAGAGATTTGATGATCACAAAGTGATTAGTCTAGGTGGAGCTACAGAGGGTTCCATATGGTCAATCTGGTGGGATATTACGGAGGCGGACAATGGTGGAATGCTGCCCTACGGTGTTGCATTGACCAATCAGAAAATGTTTGTTCTGAATGAGAGCGGTAAGCAGGCGCCTGACAATGTTAAAGGGGAAATCGTAATTGGCGGAGCAGGTGTTGCAGCGGGATATTACAGGGATGAGGAGCTTACAGGCAAAAAATTCGCATATAGTGAGGCTTTAAAGACAAGGGTATTCTTTACAGGTGATGTGGGATATGTGAGACCTGATGGAGTTATGATGATTTGTGGTCGTAAAGATAATCAGATTAAAATTAACGGTAACAGAATCGAGATAGGGGAAATCGAAAGTGTAGTAAGGACCACCAAAGAAGCGGCCGACTGTGCGGTTGTATATCATAAAAGTCCGACAAAGGGAGGAAAATTATTTCTTTTCCTTGAACCAAAGACAGATGAGGCAGAAACGGAGGATCTGGAGCAGACGGATTATCAGGAAGTATTTGAGGTTTGCAGAAGGGAATTTGATGATGTTGACAGAAAGAATTATATGAGATGGAGAATGCAATCTGATATGGCGGCATTGGCTGATATGTATGCATTTTTCAGACAGATTGGTATTTTTCTTGAAGCGGATCGAGTATATACGAAGCAGGAGATTCATGATGCATGTAAAGAACAGGAGGAGTTTAATACAATTATTGACAGATTTTTGCGTGCATTTGTTGAAGCGGGACTTATTATTGAGACAGAAAATGGATATCGACTATGCCATAATGCGGCAGAATATGTTGAGCGGGACAGAATATGGGATGAGTTTATGCAGATTGGCAGGGAGATAAACTATGGCGAAAAGCTCATGCAATATCAGAGAGAATCCGGAAAGCATATTTTGGAGCAGGTGAGAGGAGAAATTACAGGAATATCCATGTTCTTCCCGAAGGGAAGCACGGAGGTCGCCATAGCCGCTTACAGAGAAAATATGGTAAATCTTCGCTTGAATAAAATCGTATTGAATTTAATGAAGAAGTTTGTGAAATTCGGTAATCGGATTTTGGAAATCGGTGCAGGAGTAGGCGGTACAACCACTACGGTTTTGGAAGGACTTGATGTGGATAATATTCGATATTGCTTTACCGATGTATCACAGTTTTTCTTGAACAAAGCCAAAAATGTCTACAATAAATATGATTTTATCGATTATAAAATACTTGATATAAACAAGGATTACGATGCACAGGGATTTGCGGAAAATACATATGATGTGATTTTGTGTGCAAATGTTTTACATAACTCTACTAATATTGGAGTCAATTTATCCAAAATACGCAAGTTATTAAAGCCAAGTGGGCATTTAATCATTATAGAGGCAACCGGTGAGTCTTATTTACTGACTACTTCTTTAGAATTAAAAGGCGGACTTAGTGGATTTACAGACCATAGAGCGTGCGGAATAGATGTATTTACATCGGAAGAAAAGTGGGTATCTTTGATAAAAGAAGCAGGCTATGAGCATGTATTTACTTTGCCAGAGGGAACAGATGTATTGTCTGAATGCGGTCAGAGTGTGTTGTTGTGTCATAAGAAAGCAGAAAATTGTTCCCAGGCTTCCGGAAAGATGAAGAGAGAAGGAAGCGCGGGTGGTATTAATGTGGCTTCCATAGAAAAGTATATGGCATCCAATCTTCCAGTTTACATGATTCCCGAACAAATAGAAATTGTTGATAAAATACCACTTACCTTAAATGGTAAAGTGGATCGTAAAAAGCTGGCATCCATATGCGAGGAGAGATTAAGTGAGGCTAAGGAATGCATAAAGCCAAATGATAATATGAATTCCCTACAACAGCAAATTGCAGATATTTGGAAAGAAGTATTAAATCTTGAGAATGTTGGAAAGCAGGATAATTTCTATTATGTGGGTGGAGATTCCCTTTTGATTACTCAGGTAGTATCAGAGATGAGAAAGCGCATACCGGGGCTCAAAGAAGTAGGCTGGGATGAACTTATGCACAATGCGTTGAATAATCCTACCATTGAAGGGCTTGCGGATGTGATTAAGGGAAATGCAAAAGCCGAGATGGCAGAGTGAAAACAAAACACTGTATGTGGTTCGGGTGGTGAAGAGGAGATTTGTAACGAAGCCAATAATCAGGTTTTGAAAGACAGGAGCGTAGTTGTTTATCGTGATAATCCGGAAAAGCGTAAGAGCGTACAGGCATTTTTCCACGCCGGAACAGGAAGGTTGGCTGATTATGAATTTTTGGTTTCGGATTTGATGAAGCATACTGGGGAAGAACAATCAATGATAGGTTTTGTATATGGCAATGACACGGAATATTTATCGGCCCCAGCAGAACAGCTTGTGTATGTTCGGGCGGAAAAATATGCTTCAATTTTACTGGAACTGAAGGCGGAAAAATATGAGCTGATTGGATATTGTGTGGGCGGTTTTCTGGCATTGGAAACAGCAAAGATTATGATGGAAAGAGGGGCAAATGTGTCGCAGGTGGTTATGATATCCTCTGAACTTGCAACACATATGGTTTCTAATCAGATGCTTATGGAAATTGCTTATGGAGCGGCCATCGGATTGGATATGTCAAAAACAGGTTTTGATTTGAACATTGATGAAATAAAGGAAGCATTGGAAGGAATACTGAATGGCGAAAATAGAAATATTAAGAATTCTGAATTGATGCGCTTATCTGGAAAATATCAAAAGTATGCAGATTTGTTTATGGATTTAGGTGACCAAACGCATGAAGAAAGATTAAAAAATATTTTTGATAGTGCTGGAGGTGATAAATTTAATGGAAATGAAAGCACTTTTGCTATGTTTAAGCTTCTTTACGATATTTTCGAACATACCTTTAAAGGAATGATGCATTATCCATTTACCGGAGCATATCTTGGAAAGGTACTTTACTTGGAAGCGCCTACTGTGAACTCATTTTATCCGCATACACGTCCATGGCAGGAGCTTAGTGATGTGTGTGTCGGTGAGTTTACCGTTCAGAAGGTTTCCGGAAACCATGCGACATGTTTGTTGCAGGAAAATTATAAGGATGTGCTAAATGTAATATTGGAAAAGAACTGAAAAGGAGAAGTTTGCAGATGATTTATCTGATAGACCTTGATATGATAGATGACGGTTTGGAAGCATTATTGTCCGGGGCATTGCAAGATAAAACGGAATATAAAAGGTATTATCACCGGCAAAATCAAATAGCACATTTATGTTCTGCGACAATACCGAAAGCCTTAGGAAGCGCTTTGGGGTATTATACTCAGGGGGATATTGTTTCAAGAGGTAGGTTCGGTAAGCCATATGTAGCTTCTTCAGCTTATGCATTCAATGTGTCTCATTCCGGAAAGTATATGGTTGTGGTCTACAACACAAAGGCTGTAGGAATAGACATTGAGAAAGTAGGCGAATGTGACAAGAATGTTATAAAAGAATGCTTTTCTAAAGAAGAAGGAGTTTATGTATTAGTCGCTAAGGGTGTAGAAAAACACCATAGGTTCACTGATATATGGACGGCCAAGGAAAGTTACTTTAAATATTTGGGTGATGGAATTGGTGATAATATGAGTAGTATATCTGTATTTACCACCCATATAAGAGAAATGATAATTACGGAAAGGCTTGCAGCGGACAGAGAGTATTCTCTATCCGTGTGTTGCCAAAATGTCCGTGCGTTTGCCGATGAAGGGAACAGGTTGCGAATCAAAGTTTTGAGTTATGAAGAAATTGCAACTCTTTTTTTGCTCGGTGGAGAAAATTATGCAGATAACTGTATCAAGTTAAAGAGAAGTGTTTAGTATATTGCGAAACATAGGGACACATTTTTTTTATGAAAAAGCACTGACAAAATGGAAAAGTGATGGCTGAATCATAATCGTTAGCGACGGCTAATCAAAAGAATGATTGAATGATATATGAAGAAGGAATTATCTGATGAACAGATGCATTATTACTAAAATGAAGTGCAAAGAAAAAAAATCATACAAAGATTACGAGAAAAGGGATATAGAATCACAAAGCAGAGGCAGATGTTATTGAGTATAGGAAATGTGGAGTGTCTTTTATGAAAAAGGAAAGTGTCTTTAGTCAGTTTTAGTTGGATTTAATTACGACGCTTGAAAAGAATCTAGGTAGAGAGTACGACTATATATTGCTTTTATGCAAAGAAAATGGAGAGTAGTATTTGTAAAGGTATCGGGAGCATTTTGGGGTCTAGTGCTACATGATTTTGACATGAAACATGAGAAATTTTGCTTACTGGATGAAAGTATAGTGTAGTTGCCTTTTACTGAAAAAGCTATTAAATCAGAAGAGAATAAAGTGTAATGCCAATATCGTATGTTTTTTATGTAAGCGATCCAAAAAAGATGTAATGTAATCAGAGTATCATTTGTTGATTTATAATTAAAAGTTTAATTATAAATCAACAAACACCTACTTTCAGATATATCTTAGTATTATTAAGGATGCGAAAATGTTGTCCAAAAGATGGGAGAAATTTTTTCTGTAAATTCAGATCTTCTATGATAATTGATGCGGCTTGATAGAGATTTCTGCTATTAAGCCGCTGTTTATTTAATAGTAAAAATAAGCTGGTATGTCAAGAGCGCCCAGAAAATCTGGGCGTATATTTACTCTTGATATTCCAGCTTTTGTTGCTATATCATCATCCGGTCAGGGTACATGAATTCCAGCTCGCCACGAACTTTTTCCCAGTTCCTGATTGCATTGTCCACTTTTTTGCGATCTTGAAAGTTACAAGATATAGGGTTTTTATAAGTGCCTGAGAGCTTGGAAATACACTGCGTTGCTTATTAAATCTACGATAGCAGGAATTCAGCGATTCTATGGCATTTGTAGTGTAAAATGCGGTACGAACCTCCTTGGAAAACTTGAAGATTGGGGATATTGCATCCAAGTTTTCGTGCCAGCGATTCATCGCACTTGGATACTGGGCAGACCATTTTTCTGTTACAGACTCTAACTGCTTTCTTGCGGCTTCTTCATCTGCAGCGGTATAGATTTGTCTTTAAATCTTTTGAAAATGCTTTCATATCCTTGTTTGCAACGTATTTAAGCGTGTTTCTCACCATATGTACAATACAACGCTGCTGCTCCGTTTTGGGAAATGCCGTAGAGATTGCATCCTTGATACCGGTCAAACCATCAGAGCAGAGAATGAGAATGTCCTGAACTCCACGATTCTTTAAGCTGTTCAGGACAGACAGCCAGTACTTACTGCTTTCATTTTCGCCCACAACAATGCTTAGGACTTCTTTCATACCATCTTCATTAATACCAAGCACCACATATGCTGCAAGTTTCCTGATCACACCATCATCACGTACAGAAAAGTGCACCGCATCAATAAAAACGATAGGGTACACAGGGGACAAAGGACGATTCTGCCATTCCTCGATTCGTGGAAGGAGTTTATCTGTGATATCCGATACCATTCCTTCACTTACTTCAAAGCCGTAAATATCCTCTATGGTTTCTGAAATCTGTCGTGTGGTCATTCCCTTTGCATACATTGAGATAATCTTGTCATCAATCGAAGAAATATCTTTCTGACGTTTTGGAAGCACCTGCGGCTCAAAAGAACTCTGACGATCCTGAGGTACATCTACTTGAAATTCGCCATATTTACTGCGAACAGTCTTGGATTTCGTACCATTACGGTAGTTAGGCTCACCAGATCTTTCATAACGGTCATAGCCTAGATGATCATCCATTTCCGTTTCAAGCATATCTTGAATTGTTCCGGAAAGCAGATCTTTTAAAGCATCCTGAATATCCTCAGCAGATTGGATATCGTACTCCTGAAGCAGCCCCTAGATAAGATTTCTTTTTCCTTCGGTCATTGGTTTTGGTTTGTAAACTTCTTTTTTTCTGTTTGCCATAATAAAAGGCCTCCTATGATTTTAATATTTTATCATAGAAGACCTTTATAGTGTTGAATTTAGGCTCTTCATTAGTATGTGTGGTATAGAAAATTGGCTCAAAGCAGTTTAGGTATTGAAAAAGCATATGGGCTCTATTATGATTTTTTTGTCCAGAAAAAATCGCAAAGGAAAGAGTCACCATATGCTCAACAAGAATTCTATAAAAACTATCCTAAATGTCAAGCACACTTGTATTGATAAAGTTACTATGCTTGCTGATACCTCTATTATGATTTAGGTACATGCCACTAAAGGCGAGCAATGTCGATGTGGCATTTGTGGTAAAAAATCCAAGTTCTATGACAATGGCAATGAAGGGGCCAGAACCTGAAGAGCCTGCGACTGGGTAGGTCATAAAGTTATTCGGGTTGGCCCTTCCTACATAGTCAACCGTAATGAGCATGGTGTCGTTACATGCCGCTTTCCTTGGGCCAGACATGGCTCCCGCTTTACATGCAAATTTGAGGAACAGACTGCTTGGATGGCTGTTAACTGTTCTAGTCTAGCCGTTGCTGCATTTATGAGAATCTCATGGAATACAGTTGGTCCCATTATTGAACGTGTTGAGAAAGACCTTGATATTAATCCTAATGCCTGCTTTGATAATCTTGTTCGTATTGGCGTTGATGAAACCAGTTATCGTAAGGGACACAAATACATTACTACTGTTGTTAATTATGATACAGGAAACGTTATCTGGGTTGCCAAAGGTCATGGAAAAACTATATTTGAGCAATTCTTTAAACAGCTAACACATGCACAAAGAGAATGCATTCAATTAGTCTCTGGCGATGGTGTCAAGTGGATTGATGAATGCATTAGGGAATACTGCCCAAATGCTAATCGTTGCGTGGATCCATTTCATGTAATTGAATTGGCAATGGATGCCCTTGATACTGTAAGAGTTGATGCTTGGCGAGAATCCAAAGCAAACACTCCGGAATAACCAAAAGCTAAACGAGGACGTCCTAAGAAAGGAACACCTTCGAAGGATACAACTGCAACAGAGCTTAAGAATTCAAAAATGGCATTAGGAAAAGCTCCGAAGAATCTTACACCAAATCAGCAGGCTAAGGTTGAATGGATTGCTAAAACGGATCCTCGTTTGTATCGCGCATATAAACTCAAAGAAGCATTACGTCTTGTCTTCTACAATGATACTGTAGAGGAAGCAAAGGAGGCTCTTGATGCCTGGTTTAAATGGGCAAGACACTGCAGAATACCAGCCTTTGTTGAACTTCAGAAGAAGATAAACAGACATATGCAATCTATATTAAATACCATAAAGTATGGATTAACCAATGCAAGGATTGAAGCAATCAACAATAAAATAAAGCTATCCATTCGAATGGTTTATGGATTTCGAAAATTAGATAACATGATGGCCATGATAATGCTAAGGTGTTCCGACATAAAGGTTCAACTGCCATGGGAAAAGGATGAATGGTCTTCCTTCTTCTGTTTAGGCTAGGATATACGGTATATAAATCAGCCACAAGGGTGCATGCACCACTCCGTGGAAACCCTTGCCCCTGATTTATATACCAGATAAAAAGTAGTCAAGCAGAATAAAGGATGAGTGTGTTGCCAGAGTCAGCTATCTGCTCACACATTCTGATGATGCCTCAGATATGTGTGTCAAAAGCGAGAGAAGGGGTACGTGCAAAACAGGTGAGAGATATTACCTGATATACTCAGCTCATATACTGTAAATATTGCATATCATGCAAACACCCCTGGGGTTGGAATGTTTCTGGAAAAGGATATAGACAGATACAAGCTATTTACATCAGATGTTGGACTGTTTATTACGCTTGCATTTAAGGATAAAAAATATACGGATAATATAATCTATAATAAGCTGTTGTCAGACAAACTGGAAGCAAATCTGGGATATGTTTATGAAAACGCGGTAGCACAGATGTTGATAACAAAAGGAAATAATCTGTTTTATTACACGATGAAAAGTGAAACTTCAAATCATTTGTACGAGATAGATTTCCTGCTATCAAATGGAACTAAAATTAATCCTATTGAAGTGAAATCAGGAAATTACAGAGAGCATAAATCATTGAATGTATTTTGTGACAAATTTAGCAGTTGCATCAGAGAAAAATATGTTGTTCATACAAAGGACTATAAATGGGAGAATTGGATAAACTATTTGCCTGTGTATATGATACCATTTATTGATGGAGAATAAATTGCCAAAGGAGGTGGATATAGAAGCTGCAAAAGCAGAAAGGTTTGGTAAAAAATAGATGCGGTTATCGAAAAGCTTAATGATGAGTATGTTAAAATTATGTACAAATCTTTTACAATGTGGTACACTATATACTTGTATCAGCAAACATCCGATACAAAAAATACATACGAAAATCAATTTAAAGGAGATATATATACCATGAAACTCGGCATAGTCGGACTTCCGAACGTCGGAAAGTCTACATTATTCAACTCACTCACAAAGGCAGGAGCGCTTTCAGCAAACTATC
>CAKRLN010000046.1 GCA_934359535.1 uncultured Lachnospiraceae bacterium | reverse complement strand
CCCTTTCAGGGGCTTAGCCAGTAGGCGCCCCTTATAGGGGCTGTGCAAACCACTAGTTTACTAGTGGTTATGATTTTGTTCAAAAATACGGCCTGCCCGCAAAAAAATTGAAAAATTTTTTGAAAAAAAGTGTAACCTTTTTCATTTTCGCAGACTATATATATGGGACGCTTAACAGCGGAAAATCTCTTTTTCTGCATGTTTTATCTATACTTTTGCATCGGCGGTTACATAAAACACCGTTTTGCATTATAATTTGTGCGCACGGCGGGTGAATAATTTTGCCCGTTCGCGCCTTGAAAATGACAACCACCTCTCTACTCCTATGTAAGTGCAGCGGCAGAGGATATACCCTCTGCCCGCTGTGCGGCATCACGGAGCGGGAGATAAATACATAAAAACAAAAGCAGGTTAGAGAAAATTTTTTATATGTGCAATTTTAAAGTAAAGGACGTGATTCCGATGGGCTGAAAATTTTCGCTGAACAAAAATCAATCGCGCAGTACATGAAAAGAGAGAAAATAATTTGGAGAAAACGAAAATGAATCCTTTGAACATGAACCCGTTTGAGCAGGCATTTTGGCTGGTCATTTTTTCTGGCATATGGGCGCGCTCGGCTTTTGCGGAATGACAGTCATCGGAGTATTAGGCAAAATAATCGAGTGGTTTGCTTAACAAAAACTGTGCAATCAAATTTCCGGGCGACCCGGAATATAACAGCAAGCTTTAGCATTGGGCTCGGCGCGCTGGAGGCGCGAAGCATCGCAGCGGCGACCGAAAGAGAGAAAATAAAATTTTGAGAAGATGCAAATGACAATCGGCGACGGTTCAGGGCTATAATATCTTCTCTGTTGCGAACCGATGATTCTTCTGACGTTTTTCGGAAGTATCGGACAGGAAATGATATATAAATAATGGACTTGCTGTAAATCAGATGCCGAAAGCTCCGTCCGATTGTTCGGGCGGAGCTTTGTATACGGCAAACTTGCGTACTTGTCTGCGCAAAGTGTCAATTTTTGCGATTGTTTATTGATACCGGAAATGTTTGCTGTTATACTTATAATCAGGGAGAATTGAAATAAGGACGGTGATAAATAAATGCTACTTCCTTTAGATGATTTAAATGAAATGAGGCGGTTGCCTATAAGCCTTGTAATAATTGCAATTATCATAAACGGAATTTATAATCATTGGGTATATAAATCTATTGTAACTTTTTTGTTTGAGAAGGGCTTAACTAACCGACAAAAGCGTGAGTGGCGAAAAGAACAATATTTCAAAAGAAAAACTATGCGCTACATAAGAACGACGATAAAGAGTCTTCCCGAGCAGGATTTTAGCCCCAATATCGAGAAGTATCATCTTGTAGATGTGGTTTTAATTGTTGTTTTTATAATAACTCTTGCGATAGTGAGTGTAACTTATTATCTCGTAAGAGAAATTAGCTGGGTTATTATAGTAACTTACGCAATTCATGAAGCAACAGCAATTGCAACGGCTATTTTTAATCTTTCGCATATAACATCGCGTGATAAAAAAGGAAGATTTGTTGGCTTTTTTAGGGGAGAGTATACGTTTAAATAACACTGAACAAACTACCGCTGGTTTGTCCTAAATCCGAGTGAAAATCCGGGAAACTTAAATTTAATTCAGTGTGCGTGAATGGTGTGATGGGTAATTATATTGAAAACGCCCGAGCCAATTCAAATGCCAACTGCATTATATAGAATCACCCCAATGCGATATATAATTTATAGAACTACGGCAGAACAATTGAAAATAAACAGAAAATTCGAAACGGGAAAGTGAGAGAAAAGAAGGTGTTTTATGCGCGAGGCATTTGAAAAAGTAAAAGTGATAATCGACGGGTGGGATCCGGTCGATCTTCTGACCTGCTGCCGCTGCCCCTCCGATGAATACGACGATATCAGCATGGAGCTGGCGCAAATACTGACTTCTGATACCGATGTTGAAACATTGAAAAACGATATATATAATATATTTGTCCGGGATTTCGATGCCGGGACATTTGACAAAAGTCCGCAGGAATGCGAAACGATTGCGAGAAAAATTATTAAAGATTTACATGGGAGAAAGATGTAAATTTTATAAAACTGCGGCAGAATAAATAAACAGAAAATCCGAAGCGGGAGTTCGATTGAAACACAAGCTGTTTAGTCGGTTGCCGTTAAATTGAACGGGGGTGTTAAAATGGCAGATATTGCAGAAATTATGGATATGATCGATTGGCATATGCCATCCGAAATTCGAATCAAAGGAGTATCATTGGCAAGGGACACGGAAACAATCATTCCGTTTATACAACCGTTAACACCAGAGCATAATAAAAATGTATGGGAAGGTTGTGCCGCAATCATAGCAGAGAAAAGCGATGAAAATCTTAAGCCTTATTTAGTTGACTTGTTAGGATGGCTGCAGGACATGAATTGGCCGGGGGCTTTTTGCATCTTGAATAGGCTGCAAAGATACGCAGATAACGATTCTATCCGTGATGCGATAAATGTTTGCATTGAAAACGCAAAGAAGTGTGGGGATGAGGTTTGGGAAAGCAACTTGTGTTTGCTTTTGCATAAACGATAAAGTCAATTCCGGAGAGTAAAAAGAACATATCGAAGTTCTATAGACGGATTTAATGCTCGGGTTGATGGGCTGTGACAGCAACCGCTTAACAATTATACTGTAAAATAGAAAATCGATGGTGCTTTCAAATGAGATAGGAGAAGATTTTGAAACGATATTTTTATATTACAATTCACCTTTCCCCTGACTATGAAGGAACAATATTTTTAAAACAACAGGATGGTCTCTATATAAATGCTGAAACAGGAGAATTATATCGCAAAAGACTGCTATATGATTTTGGCTGGGGACAGGAAAATGGATTTGAATTAATGCCGCAGTTGTCGTTTGATGAATTGATTCAATTAGTTGAGAAACCAATGGTGCTGCCACAAAAGAAGTTTTGGCAAAAATACACCAAAGAAGAAATGCGGCAGGCGGATATTTGGCGCAGCAACCTATACGGTGCAGTTTCAGTGATAATGCAGGATTACACAGACGAACTTGTTGGATTTCTATCGGACAAGGTTGATACGGATTATTTTTCAAATCCAAGTATACGAGATAATTTCAAATGCTTTTCTTTCAGCTCAAAAAAAGCAAGAGAAGAAGGCAAAATTCTCGGGGGTGTTCTGACACGATCATATGAAGATATTCTTAGAGATTATCCTCAATGGGAACAAATTTCTTCGAAGATTATTAATCAAGTGTATGGATAGTTTTTACTATACCAGAAGGTGTCGCCTTTTGGTGACAAAAGGCGACACCACTGGAATGACCCCAAGCTAAAATACGACAGAGCTGTGGTTCTTCTATGATGCCGACGACAACCCCTCCGGTGTTCGCTGTAAGAACGGCAGTACGATAATCGACTACTACTTTGTCTGCAACTGGCGCGGAGATGTTATTCGCATTTACGACGGCACAGGCGCGGTTGTTGCCAACTACAACTATGACGCTTGGGGCAATGTGATTTCTGTCACCGATGCCAATGGTACAACGATTACAGATTCGACCCACATCGCCAATGTTAACCCGCTTCGCTATCGTGGGTATTATTACGACTCTGAGACTGGGTTCTACTATGTATCCAGCCGTTATTATGATCCTGAAGTTGATCGGTGGACAAATGCGGATTCGTCTGACACATTAACGGCAAATTTTGAAAACTTTGCACAATACAATGTGTTTGCATATTGCTTTAACAATTCTGTTAATATGTGTGACTTAGATGGTTTCTGGGCTTTTGCAATTGCGGGGGGCGGATATTTGGCAACAGCAGGAACAATTGGAGTCGCAAACGCATGGAATCCTGTTGGGTGGGTTATAGTTGGAACTGTCGCTATTGCAACGGTAACTATGGTTGGTGTAATCGTATATACATCAACTGTAAGAAAAAACGAACCTGATTCGTATGCTCGCCCGGGGCAGAAAAAGCAAGGGCGTGAGCACAAAAACAAAGCCCGGAAAAATAAAAATTGGAAACCAAGGTCTACGCCTAAACCTCCCAAAAAACACACGCCGGGCAGAGATCATAGGAAGTATTAAAAATGCATATTTGGACACTTACCAATTGGCAAAAGAATCTTGACAGCGAAGTCAAAAGACGAACCGGAATCCGTTTTAGATATGAAAGCTCGGTTGACCCTGAGGTAAAAAGAGCATGTACACAGTTTGCACGGTGGTTGCGAGCCGAGTATTATTTTCCGTTGAGAGTTCCTGTTTATGTTAAAGGAAGCAAGACCGTCCGAACACAGGATGGTGAAACAGCAGTAGGCAGTTTTTTTGAACCATTTTCATATTATACAGAGCCGTACATAAAAATTGCAACTGGCGATTATGATGATTTACAAAGCCGAAATGGTAAAGACAATGCACTTGCAACAATTCTTGCAACATTAGCCCATGAGTTAACACATTACTATCAATGGATAAATGATATTCAGCTTACTCCAAAAGGCAGAGAACAACAGGCGACAAGATATTCAAATTATATAATCGATGAATATTCTATGACGTGTGACCACCCTTGAAAAAATGGAAATAAAAACATCAAAATTTACGACGGCACAGGCGCAGTTGTTGCCAAATACAACTATGATGCTTGGGGAAATGTAATTTCTGTTACCGATGCCAATGATGCGGCGATTACAGATTCAATCCACATCGCCAATGACAATCCTCTTCGCTATCGTGGATATTATTATGACTCTGAGACTGGGTTGTATTATCTCCAGAGCAGATATTATGATCTGGCGGTTAAGAGATTTATTAATGCGGATAATCAGTTGACTACCGGTAGTGATATGACTGGTATGAATTTGTTCGCATATTGCGGAAATAATCCAGTAAACAGAATTGACCCTACTGGAGAAGCGTGGTGGCATTGGGCACTTGGTGCCGTAGCGGTTGCGGCATGTGCGGTAGCAACTGTTGTCACAGCAGGCGGTTTTGCCGCTGCAGTGGGGGCGATAGCCGCAGTTGGCAGTGGCGTTGTTGCAGCTACAACGGCGTCCACTGTTGCCGCTGGAGCATTTATAGGGTCGGCAACAGTTTATGGAATGGCTGTCATGTCGGCGGCATCCGCTTCAAGTTCTGCAAAAGAGTTTAATTCAAGGGGTAATTGGGGAACCGTTGCGGTAACTGCCGGCGGTGCTGTTTTAGGTGGGGGAAGTGCGTATGTATCTACAAAGGGTTCTTCAACTTCGCCCAAAACAAATCAACCAATATCACGAGGTTCAACAGGTAGAACACAACCGGTTAATTTAAGAGAACAACTTGCAATGGAACAAGTAAAGTCAAATCCGTCAGCGGGTCATCGACTGGATATAGCTACGAATGATCCCCGTTGGCCAGCTTCTGAAGGGTGGGTTAAGATGCAGCAAATTGTTCCTACATCACAAGGCAATATCAATATTCATTATGTTTATAACCAGACATTAAAAATATTTGATGATTTTAAATTTAAATAAATATGGAGGAGCAAATGACGGATTATATTTTAATAGAAAAGATTTGGCAGGATATTTTTTGCTATCAGGTTAAAATCACCTGTGCGTCTAGTCATGTTGTAGCTACAAATGATATATATATATCAGATGATAGCATTGATACATTATTTAATGGCTTAAATGATTTTATTAAAGGTAAAACAAAAGAATTTTTTTGGGAAAATGGTAAAAAAGGAGATGATTCCAACGCATGCATAACATTTGAATTTATACACAAAGATAGGTTGGGACATATTTTGATAGAAGTATATATGGAATTGGATGATGGTGGGAATTACAGTAGTCACAACTGTTGCTTTTATCTCAATACGGAGATAGGATTACTGGAAAAATTTTGCCAAAAACTTCCAACACTTAAGCGAGAATTATTAGGGATAGAAGTGGTTTTAAATGACAACGACTAATTTTTAGTCTACTGTTAAAGCCTATTTCATCTGGACAAGCATCACCTTTTGGGGACAAAAGGCAAATTGTTGGGAGAATCCCAAACCCTTAAAAAGGTTTCAGGAATATTTCTGACAAGTGCTGTGGTATCACAAAGACGATGCTTGCAGGTACATAGCAAGTTGCTTGTAACAACAACGTGTCAAAGTTCACTTCATCGACAGGTGGAGTGAACATGACCGAAAAATTTGATTATGGCAAGGACAATCTTGCATCGAAGTATAAGGAAACGTTACGATTATTGGATTGCATCATATGTTACATATTGTAACGGTGTAGGAACATATATACCAACAAAATCAATTTCTTACTCGCAAGCGATATCGTATGTTCGCGGAGGAGGTAACGTATTTGCAGATTCAGGAAACAACGCATAACTTTTCTAGCATAGGAAAAGAGTATCGTAGAATAAATGGTATTCGTCCAGACTATCTTGATTTCAACACGAGAACTATTTATGAGCTGAAGCCAATGAATCCAAGAGGAGCTAGAAGTGGTATTAGTCAGTTGCAAAAATATAATAAAGCTTTAGGCGGAGGCTTTGACTTGAGATTAGAGTTATATTGAGGTTAATATATGGATAGAAAACAATTTAAGGAGTTTTGCAAAAATGAATTTACGGAACGAGGATTTAAAAAACAAAGGAACATGTTTTACTTGACTGGATATGATCTTTTGTGTGGGATTGATTTGCAAAAATCCTATTATGGCGATGCCTACTACGTTAATTATTACTATTTTATAGGAGAGTTTAAGAATATTACAGATTATCCAACCCACTACGAAAGTGACATCCAAGGAAGGATTGCTGTAATGTCTAGAAAGCAAACTTTTCACGGAAAGCAATTTATGACTGCTCAAGTTGAATACGAGGAATATACGGAAGAAGAGTTGCGACCATATTTTGAGAGGGCGTTCAAAGAAGAGATTCTCCCACCTGTGAATCGCGGTAAATCATTTATTCTTGACAACTTAGGGGGGATTTATTCTTTAACTCTGCATAAAGAGGAAGTGATACAAAAACTAAAATCATAATCTATACCAGCAAGTATCGCCTTTGGAGGACAAAGGGCAGACTGCTGGGATAATACCAAGCCCTTAAAGGTGTCAGGAGTACTCCTGACAAGTTTTGCCTTTATGTGAGGAAACAGGTGGAGGGGCTCTCCTTCCCTTCGCCTGTTCATCGCGCAAAAACAAAGCGACTGTTGAAAAATCAATCAAACGTATTGCTCTATTGGAAGATGCACTTACGGCAGCAAAAAGCGCATCTATGACGCCGAGTACGGATATGACATGAACAACAACGAGTGTTATAACAGTGGCCGTGACCACATCTATATTTTTTATACTTGCAGACGATATCACTGGGATAGGGGTAGTTGATGACATTGCAATTATTCCGCTGATCTACATTTTTGAAGTTTTAGAGGAAATAAGTTGATAAATCATATTTTGGAGGCAATTATGATAGAAATATTAAAATTAGCTATGACATTGAAAAAGAATGTATGTGTCTATACTTGCGATTCGGAAATTTCAAAGTTCTTATACGGACGTATAATTTTTATTGACAATGAGTTTTTCGCTCTGTATATGCTCACTTCAAATGGAGAAAATGACGGTATTTTGGTAAAAAAGATTAGCTGTATTACTTATGTTGAGATGGACGGACAGTATGATGAAAAAATGAAAAAACTATGTCCGAATTTCGACGATTTGATTTCAGAGACTTCGATAGATTTTGAAAATGGAAATGCGCTGTTTTCAATAATGCTGGAAGCGTTAAGAACGGGAAAGCCGATTTCTGTTGAGCTGTTGGACAGTGGTGTTGATTCGGTGATTGGTCAAGTTACAGCGGTTAATGAGAAAATATGTACTGTAAGGCAGATAGATGAATACGGATGCGATGATGGTATCGCGTATGTCAATGTCCCGGATATAACTCAAGTATCCTACGCATCTGCCGATAATAGCATTTTGTTGTTGCTTATGACCAAGTGAAAAAATCACAGCTGCACATATATAAGCTAATGTGAGTGTATCATATGTTACATATTGTAACGGTGTAGGAACATATATACCAACAAAATCAATTTCTTACTCGCAAGCGATATCGTATGTTCGCGGAGTAGGTAGCGTATTTGCTGATTCAAGAAACAACGCATACAAATTAGCCAAGGCTGTTGGAGGAGGGGCTTCTCCTGTACACGATATGCCACATGGAGGAGTAGGCTACTGGAAACATTACCATGCAACTCGAAGAGGCAAAAGAACAGGAGGACATGTGTTTTATGTCTGATAGAATATATTTGAATTATGATGATATTGTTAAAGAAGAATCGGTAGTTGTAGACTATTTAGCAAAAAATTCAGACCGATTTTCCGTTACTGCTGTTATAAAAAGACCTTATTCACAATTGCCTCCCGATTTTAATTATGGTGTACAATTACAACCGTTTGTAGAAAACTATATTTTTAAAAGAAAAGATTGGCTTGTCAATTTTTTAGGTTATATGAGGCATCAAATTATGGTGGTTTGCCGTTGTTGCAAGGAAAGCCGTAAACAACTTTTGCTAATGCCCAATGTTTTTTTGCCTATAGATAACGATATTCCCGAAGATATTTGCTTCTATCGAAATGGCAAATTGTGGTTCGCAACAATTTCACATGAAAAGATTGCGTTTGCGGTAGATGTTACAAAAGCGGATTTGACATTCTTCAAGGAGAATGGGATAAAATCTTATATTTGACCTGCATTGTAATTAATATGATACCAGAGTAATAAAAAACATTATGAAAGCGGGAAAACCAATGGCGGATTCCAGCTTGAAGAATGGTCTGAAATGGGTTGTTAATGGAACATATAATGGCTCATCCGGTGTCTGGGAACTGGTTGTTGATACTACAACAAATACTATTGTCCATTTTCTATTTAGGAGTAAACAATGATACGATTTATTGTTGATTATAAAGATATTGTCTTTAATGGGGAAGCACAATATTTAAAAGACGAGTATTCGTTTTTCTATAATCCGTGGAATGATGTAAACTTTTCGGTTTTAATTGAAAACGGGTACAATAGCTTAGATGTAAAATTGGAAAATGGACGTGTATTTCAAATGACAGGGTTAAATCCAGACTATAACTGGATTGAGAAAGAGTTAGTTATCCCTGTATCCCAACCAGGAATCTTAATGGTATCGTTTGATAGAAAATACCAAGAGGGTACTGGCATACAGTATGCAAGCGATTGGCAAACATATTTTAATGGCAAAACAGGATGGGTTTGCATTGGTAATCCAGACTGTAATAGCAAAAGTAAAGGTGTAGAGTTTGCGAAGAATACCGTCGCAGTTATTGACAACGAACAACTGTCTTCAATATGGATAAAGCCACAATTCATTTAAGAATAATCTATTACCGCAAGCATCGCATTTTGTGAACTTTCAAAAATAAGGCCTACCTTTTGTCTTTAAGTGAAAAAACAGATTGAGAGGATTTTCTCTCCCTCCATCTGTTACTCTCACGGTAAAGGAGGCAACTATGGTAAAGATCAAATCGATTGTTCAATCAGGAGATGCACTTACGGCAGCAAGAAGAGCATCTATGCCGCCGAGTACGGATATGACATGAACAACAATGTGTCAAAGTTCACTTCATCGACAGGTGGAGTGAGCATGACCGAAAGGTTTGATTACACGATAAGCTTATCGAAGCCTGCGCGCAGAAGAAAATATAAAGTACAAAACGCCGTCCTTTGTGGCGGCGTTTTCTGCGCTTGAAACAGAGGGGAAAATGTATTATAATCTAATTGAATCTATAACCGGGAGGTCTTTGATGAACATACTTGTAACGCTTGACGCCAATTATATCCGGCCGCTGTCCGTGATGCTCCATTCGCTCGTTCGCGCGGACGACTGTCCGAAGTTCGATTTATACATAGCCCACTCGTCACTGACCGACGAGAATATCGACAGCATATTCCGCGGCATCGACCGCAGCCGCTTCAATGTCCATTCCATCCGCCTTTCCCACGAGCTCAACGCCGACGCTCCGACGGAGGACAGGATAACCAAAGAGACATATTATCGGCTCACCGCGCACGAATTTCTGCCCGCCGAGCTCGACAGAATACTTTATATCGACCCGGACACGCTGATTCTCAACTCCATATCCGATCTCTATAACATGGATCTCGACTGCTTTTGCTTCGCCGGGGCGAGCCACACTTTTGGCGTGGTCGAGGATATCAATCATATCCGTTTGGGTATGCCTGAGGGCTCACGATATATCAATGCGGGCATACTTATGATGAACCTCGACGAGCTCAGGCGCAGCTACACATCAAAGGAGCTCTTCGACTATATCGACAAGAACGCGGACAAGCTCTATCTCGGCGACCAGGATGTTATAAACGCGCTCTACTGCACCAAAACGCGCTATGTCTCGCCGGAGATATATAACCTCGACGAAAAGACCGCGCTCCACAGCCTCAAGACCCACGAGTGGATTGAGAAGAACTGCTCGATAGTCCACTACAACGGCAAATACAAGCCGTGGAAAGAGGGCTACATAGGCACGCTCGCATATCTCTGGCACAGGGAGGAAGAGAGCCTGCTCGACGATGCACAGAGAGAGCTTTGAGAGCGAGTGCCGTTTTGCGCTTGTAAACTTTGCGGAATGTTGGTATAATTAGAATACTTTAAGGAATCAGGGAGGATACACAATAATGGCATTTTGCACCAACTGCGGCTCAAAGATAGATGACGAGGCGCGCTTCTGCCCAGACTGCGGCGCACCCGTTGTGCCCGGAGCGCCTAAGGCAGAGCCGTGGGAAGAGGAAAAGAAGGATTTCGGAACAAAAATCAATGAGCTCAATAACACGCCCGACACAACGTCCGAGTTCGACCAAAACGACATTCAGTCGAACAAGGTTATGGCGGTACTCGCTTATTTGGGAATACTCGTGCTTGTTCCGCTCTTTGCCGCTAAAGACTCGAAGTATGCGCGCTTCCACACGAATCAGGGACTTGTCCTCGCGATAGCCCAGTTCGCATGGACGTTCGTTAGCAGAATAATAGTCAGCGCTGTCGGAGCCGTCAACGAAACCGTTTCTCTTATTATCGGCGGTGTGTGCAGCTTGGTTAACATCGCGTTTGCGGTGCTTACGGTAATCGGAATCATCAATGCCGCCAAGGGCACTGCAAAGGAGCTTCCCGTTATCGGAAAGATCACTATTCTCAAATAAGGGAGATATTTTTATGCAGACAATAGTTGCGGTTGTTTCAATCGTAGTGGAAAAAGAGGAGTCCGTCGAGCAGCTCAACGCTCTCTTGCATGAGTTCGGCGAGCATATAATCGGCAGGATGGGAATACCTTACCGCGCAAAGGGCGTGAATATAGTTTCCGTCGCCCTCGATGCGCCGCTTGAGACTATCTCGTCGCTTGCCGAAAAGCTCGGAACCGTTCCGGGGCTCAGCGTGACTACCGCATATTCGAGCGTAGTCAGCGAGGAATAAACGAGAGCTACGCACGACATAGAACGCAAAAAGGTCATGGTTTACGGATCATGATCTTTTTTATTTACATTCGGCTTTTTTAAATATTCACTCCTGTTGAAAAATTCCGACGAAAGTAATATAATTTCAAAAGACTCAACTGCGGAGGTATTATATGAAACTTCTTATCGTTCGTCACGGAGACCCGGATTATTCGATAGACTCGCTGACCCCCAAGGGTTGGCACGAGGCGGAGCTGCTCAAAAACAGGCTGACAAAGCTCGATGTCGCGGCGTTCTACTGCTCGCCGCTCGGCAGGGCGAAGGACACTTCAAAAGCGACGCTCAACGCGCTCGGCAGAACGGCGGAGATATTCGACTGGCTTCGCGAGTTCGACGGCTATGTAATAGACCCGGAGAGCGGGGAGCACACCTATTCCTGGGACAGAACGCCTGCGTTTCTGAGCGAAAACGACGACTATTACGACAAGGACAAGTGGATATCAACTCCGTTTTACAGCAGCGGGGATGTGCCGGAAAAATACAAAATTGTCTGCGACGGCATAGACGAGCTGCTTGCGCGCCACGGCTATATCCACGACGGCAAGATATACAGAGTCGAGCGGGAGAACAGCGACACCGTGGTGCTCTTCTGCCATTTCGGCGTGGAGTGCGTTCTGCTCTCGCATATTTTAAAGATATCGCCCGTTGTGCTCTGGCATAATTTCGTTGCACTGCCGACCTCGCTGACGACGCTGATAACCGAGGAGCGCGAGCAGGGGAAAGCCGTTTTCAGATGCAACGCATTCGGCGATATCTCGCACCTCTATGCAGGCGATGAGCCCGCATCGTTTCAGGCGCGTTTCTGCGAGACATATTCGAATTTTGACGAGAGACACTGAAAAATAAAAAATTACAGCACCGTTTCAAAAAGAGAAACGGTGCTGTGAGTGTGTTGATAAACCTATTTTTGGTGGTTTCGCAAAAATCAAAGCCTCCCTTGTGTAAAGGGAGGTGGGCAGATTATAATTTGAAGTGCAACACCGCAAAAAAAAGAAGAGAG
>CAKRLN010000045.1 GCA_934359535.1 uncultured Lachnospiraceae bacterium | reverse complement strand
GCTTACTACAAGAAACAGGGCAAGACACTCTGGGATGCAATGATCGACATCTACGAGAAATACGGATACTACAAAGAAGGTCTTGACACGATGACCTTAAAGGGTATCGACGGTGCTGCACAGATCCAGCAGATCATGAGCGACGCACGTGCAAACCTTCCGAAGATGGTTGGAGGTCATGAGGTAATTGCAGTCCGCGATTACAAGGCTGACACAAGAACAGAGATCGCTACTGGAAAGGTAACATCTACAGGACTTCCAAATTCCAATGTTTTATACTATGAATTAAGCGACAATGCATGGTGCTGTGTACGTCCTTCCGGAACAGAGCCGAAGATCAAATTCTACTTTGGCGTAAAGGGAACTTCTTTAAAGGATTCCGAAGAGAAGTTAGAGGCATTGAAATCGGCAATGATGAATATGTTCAAATAATCTGTGCAGGATAAGCAAATGAGAAAACAGGCAGACAGCTGTCTGTGTAAGTGAATTTTCAAGACAAAGATACCCAGCATGAAGGTTTTTCCTTTGTGTTGGGTAATCATGTATTTGTCAGTCCGGAGGAATACCCTATGATGAAAATTTACATATGCCCGGAATGCGGGTGGCTTCGGCTTGTATCCCGCAGAAAGGATGTGGAATGCCACCGCTGCGGCAATCAGCAGATGACGCAGACCAATCTTGAATTTGTGAAGTATTCGGATATGACAGACGAGGAACGTCTCGATTATGCGAAGGGCTGGATGTACATCCATCACAAAGCGGGCAAATAAAAGCTGGCACATCTGGTGCGGCTGATCGGTGAAAGAAAAGGATAGAGCTATGGCAACAAAACGTAGAAAAAAAAGACGCATGAAGAAAAGAAAGAAAATTCTTCTATTTGTCTTAGAAATATTGATCCTCGCAGTTTTACTTGTGGTGTTATATTTTACTAATATACTGAATAAGATAGATTTTCAGAATATGACAGATACAGAGGCCGGTATTAATGATGATATGAGTTCAGAAACAGCATTTGCGATGGAAGGATACACAAATATCGCATTGTTTGGACTCGACAACCGTGGAAGTGGTGATTATGATACCGGTAACTCCGATGCAATTCTGATTGCAAGTATTAACAACGAGACCAAGGAAATCCGTCTTGCATCCGTATACCGTGATACGTATTTAAGCATTGGAGACGGTAAATTTTACAAATGCAATTCGGCCTATGAAAAAGGCGGCGCAACCCAGGCAGTCCAGATGTTAAATTCCAATCTGGATCTTGATATCAAGGATTACGTCAGCGTGGACTGGGGGGCTCTTGTTGAGGTGATTGATGATCTCGGTGGAATTGACATCGAGGTTACCGATGCTGAAGTTGATAAAATCAACGAGTATACGGTTGAGATCGTTATGATGACAGGAAAAGAGACAACCGAGTTAAAGGAATCTGGTCTTGTCCATCTCGATGGAACACAGGCAACTTCTTATGCGCGTATCCGTAAGCTTGCCGGAGACGATTACATGCGGACTGCAAGACAGCGTATTGTGTTACAGGCAATGATGGAAAAGGCACAGAAGGCGGATCTTGGAACATTGACAAAAATCTGTAATGATGTTGTCGATGACATTTCTACAACACTGACCTTAAAGCAGATGTTACTTCTGGCAAAGGATGTTACCTCCTATAAATTAGTGGAGACGACAGGTTTCCCATTCGAGCTTACGACGGCAAACCTGGAATCCGGGGATACGGTTGTTCCGGTTGAGCTTGATAATAATGTCAAGGAGCTGCATCAGTGGCTGTTTAATGATGAGAATTATGTAACCTCACAGACGGTTCAGAATATCAGTAATACGATCGTAAAGAAGACTGGTGTTACTGAGGAAAATGCCAGAGTTGTCAATACATCAAACTATAACAATACGGTTGACCGCAATGGTACAGAAATCAAAAAAACAGAAGACTCCGAAGAAGGCGGGCAGTAAACCCTGCGCCTTCGGCGGAGCGGTGTTCATGTTTGGAGTGATTTGAGGAGATATTATGAATACACAGACTGAGAATAAAATCAGAGAAACCAATCAGCGGTATTTATCCCATCTGATTGGAAAGGAGCTTCCGGAGCGGCTGTTAAAGCAGTTAGAAGAGCTGGACTGGTCGTATCTGGATCTGATCCATGCAGGAAAGCTTTCGCGTGGTCGTTTTGAGCCACTTGGAGCGATGGAGCTTGATGAAATCGCGACAAAGCGGGAAACATTTAAGCAGGAGGGCTTAAAAGCAATCTGGGAGGATAAGGTCGGGGCAATCCTTCTTGCAGGCGGACAGGGAACCCGACTTGGCTTTGATAAGGCAAAGGGTATGTTTAATATCGGGGTCCATAAGACCCTTTATATTTTTGAACAGCTGATTGCGAACTTAAAGAAGGTAACAGATGAAGCAGGCGCATGGATTCCGCTTTATATTATGACGAGTGAGAAAAATGATGCACAGACGCGGGAGTTTTTCGAGGAGCATGACTTTTTCGGGTATAACAGGGAGTATGTGAAATTTTTCGTACAGTCGATGGCTCCTGCAGTTGACTATGATGGCAATTTTCTGATCGAAGCTGAGAATTCGCTTGCGCTTTCCCCGAATGGAAATGGCGGCTGGTTTACGTCCTTTCTGCGTTCCGGCTTAGAGGCGGATATGAAGGAAAAGAAGATCGAGTGGCTCAATGTGTTTGCTGTGGATAATGTGCTGCAGCAGATTGCAGATCCGGTCTTTATCGGGGCAACGATCCTTTCTGGACGCGTGAGCGGAGCAAAGGTTGTAAGAAAAGCAGATCCATATGAAAGAGTCGGTGCACTCTGCTTAGAGGATGGCAAGCCTTCGATCGTGGAATATTATGAGCTGACACCGGAAATGGCAGAGGCTGCGAATGAGAAGGGATCGTTATTGTACGGATTTGGAGTTACTTTAAATTACCTGTTCCGTGTGGACAAGCTTCTTGAAATCGCAGACCGCAAGCTTCCGGTTCATCTTGTGGAAAAGAAGGTTCCTTATCTGAATGAGGAAGGCGTACTTGTAAAACCAACGGAGCCGAATGCTTACAAATTCGAGGAGCTGATCCTTGATATGGTATACATGATGGATGACTGTCTTCCATTTGAGGTAGAGCGTGAGAAGGAATTTGCACCGGTGAAAAATGCAACCGGTGTGGATTCCGTTGATACGGCAAGGGAACTTCTTGTGAAAAACGGAATTGAGATCTGATCAGGATGAAAACGAAAAAAGGGCATATCAGTGATGGTATGTCCTTTTTTAATCAGAAAAACAATTTTCTGTCACAATTTGAACACAGATAGCCGTTACACTATGTCTTGTAAATGAAACGAAGGGAGACATCAATTATGGAAAATTGGAACGATAATCAGTTTGGCCAGAATACAAATTCAGCCGATACAAATAATCAGACACAGGATCAGAATGGACAGAATCCGGACTATTACAGCTACCGCAGCAATCCTTACGGACAGCAATACAATAACACAAACGGGTACGGCAATCCGAACGCAGGTAAGCCGAAAAAACCGAAAAAATCATCCGGCTTTGGAGAGAAGCTTGCAAAGTGCGTAGCCATTGCACTGGTATTTGGGCTTGTTGCAGGTGCCGCATTTACCGGAGTCAATTATTTTGCCGGAAATGCACTGGGAACAAATAAAGGTACGGTTAATTCCACAACAAATAACAGTTCCGAAAGCACAAATAAGGTACAGTCGACAAGCACTGGAAATGCAACAGATGTAACCGATGTATCCGGCATTGTCGATTCGGTTATGCCATCCATCGTAGCAATCACCAATACCGGAACAACCCAGTACCAGAATTTCTTTGGACAGTCCCAAAGCTATGAGAGCCAGAGTGCAGGCTCTGGAATCATCATTGAAGAGGATGACACATACCTTTATGTTGCAACCAACAATCACGTTGTAGAAGGGGCAGATTCCTTAAGTGTACAGTTTTCAGATGGATCAACGGTATCCGCAGAAGTAAAAGGAACCGATGCAAGCCATGACCTTGCCGTTGTAAAAATCGAGAAGAGTGCAATCGAGTCCGACACACTTTCTACAATCAAAATTGCATCGATCGGCGATTCGACACAGCTTAAGGTAGGACAGGCAACGATCGCAATCGGTAACGCACTTGGTTACGGACAGTCTGTTACAACCGGTGTTGTCAGTGCACTTGGACGTACCGTATCCACACAGGACAGCTCAAGTGGAGCAACGGTAACAAATGATAACCTGATCCAGACCGATGCTGCAATCAACCCTGGTAACAGCGGCGGTGCCCTGCTTAACACAAATGGGGAAGTGATCGGTATCAATTCCGTAAAATATTCCGATACATCCGTAGAGGGAATCGGTTATGCAATTCCGATGGAGGATGCACAGCCGATCATTACACAGCTGATTACCCAGGAGAAGGTCGATGAATCCAAACAGGCATATCTTGGTATCCAGGGCTATGACGTATCCTCTGATATTGCAAAGAAATACAATATGCCGGAAGGTGTATTTGTATATCAGGTAATTTCCGGCTCCGCAGCTGAAAAAGCCGGTTTACAGGCAGGAGATATCATTACAGGCTTTGATGGAAGCAAGATTGGTTCCATGGAAGAGCTTCAGGAGAAATTAACCTACTATGAGGCAGGGCAGACCGTTAAGATTACGGTATGCAGCCGTGCAAACAGCTATCAGGAATCCGATATGGATATCACACTTGGAAGCAGAAACTAAATAAGTGAATATTGTGCAAATTAAAAATGCACCGGGCAAATCCGGTGCATTTTTGATATATGCGGTTATAAAAAATCAAAAAAGAGCAGAATAAAATTGAGTATCAAAATTAATTATGATAGAATTTACCTAGTGAAAGTTATTTATAAAGAAGTTGGAGATGTGTATGTTTACAAGGCTAGAGGTAGATAATTTTAAATCATTGGTGGATTTTTCAATGGATATGTTTCCTGTAACGGTGATTATTGGAAACAATGCTGTGGGGAAAAGTGCGGTTTTGCAGGTTATTGATTTTTTATGTAGAAGTGTTGTAGAAGATTTTTCAGTTATCATAAATGACAGACAGTGGAATGTTGAGAATATCAAATCAAAATTAGTTAATTCAAATAAAAAAATCCGCTTTAAGAGTGAAATTTCTTTGATGGAAAACGAGAAAACGTGTAAGTATAGATGGGAAATGGATATTACAGCATATAGTGAAAAAAACCAAATGCTGCTTGCCAGAGAATTACTGGTTGATAAAGAAACTGATGAAATATTATTGTCATATTCTTTACAAAAGGGTGGAGTTATGATGACGATGGACGGAAGTGTACAAATGCCAGTTGCATTCGGTATGGGAGCATCTTTTTTGAAGATGATTGTACAGCAGGATATGGTAGACAAAAGAATTATAAAATTTAAAAATTTTCTTATGAATTCTGTATCATTTGAGGCCTTATCTCCACAGAACATGAGACTAAGCAGCCGGGGAAGTGCAAAGAATATTGGACCATCAGGAAGAGATCTGCCATCTTTTATGAAACAAATGAGTAAACAGCAAAAGACGCATTTTATGGATAAACTTCAACAGTTGTTGAATAATAGGATTATTGATGTACAGACGCAGACAAAAGGAAAACCGGGATGGACACAGATTAATGTAATGGAACATTATGATAAAAAGAATCTGATTATTACATCAAAAGAATTAAGTGATGGAATGCTCAGGGTATTGGCTTTTGTTGCAATCAGTGAAATTGAAACAAATCAAGGTATTTTTCTGTTAGATGAAATTGAAAATGGTATTAATAGTAATTATGCTGAAAAATTGTTGGAAATATTGGGGCAGGTTTACAAAGAAACCGGTCATCAGCTTGTTTTGACAACGCATAGTACTGTTTTTTTGGACTATGTAGACAAAGATAGTATTGTGTATTTGTATCGTGATGAGGAGGGACGAACACAGGCAGAAAATCTGTTCGCAAGTGATGAAATGCGGGAGCAATTGGAATATATGTGGCCAGGAGAGGTTATTTTAAATTTAAGCCCACAGGAAATTTTAGAAAAAATATTAAAAAAATAATGCGAACATGGAGGAAGCTAGATGAAAATTGCCTTTACGGGGGAAGGTGCAACGGATTACGGGAAACAGCATTATAATAAGAAAACAGGGGAGTATGAGTGGGAATGGGGACCGGCCGCTGTTTATTTAGAGAAAATTGCAAAAGAAAATGATGTGGATATTGAATTGGTTGTGATACAAAGGGCTGATATAGAAAAACATAAATTACAGGGAAGAAGCTTAAAAGGATTATCAGGAAAGGCAATCCCGGCAAGGAAATTTGCAGATCTTATGAGAAGAGAAAAGTGTACATATGGGGTGTACTATTGCGATGCAGACAGAGAATGTGGACAAAGTAACAGTGATAGATCTGGTACAGAGAAATGGTATGGGAAAAGATATGAGGAAGTTCAAAAGGGATTGAATGCATCGGCTTATGAAAAAATTCCAATGATCCCACTTCGAATGATAGAAAGCTGGATTCTTGGTGATCTGCATGCAATAGAATTGATGTATAACAAAAAGTTACCTGTTAAAGCAGATGCAATTAATTCAGAAATGATCTGGGGGAATAAAAATGATCCAGACAGTAATTACCCTAAGAACTATTTGGAGAGATTGATTCATTCTTTTAGATTCAAAATATAAAGATGAAAAAATGGATGCGAATACGTTTAAACAGATTGTAGAGGTGCAGGATATCTTGGAATTGAGAAAAAACTGTAAAATTAGTTTTGAAAAATTTTATCAGGATTACAAAAAACTGTTGTCTTTAGAAAATAGTTTTCACTTGCAGGATCACACGATTTAGGGTATACTTACAAAGTTATAAGAGCCGGGGAACCGGCGGAATGAGAAGTATATGAAAGAGTGCATATGAGGAGTGAAATATGAGCAGAATTCGGGAGCTGGTCCGACAGTTTTGCAGATTCAGTATGGTTGGTCTGCTTTGCTTCGGAATCGATTATGGAGTTCTGGTTCTTCTGACTGAATCCGGGATCTGCAGCTATATTATAGCCAGTGCAATGTCCTATTCGGTATCGGTTATTGTGAATTACATACTCAGTATGAAGTTTGTGTTTAATGGAAGGGAGGACATGCATAAGCTTGTAGAGCTTATGGTCTTTGGTGTCCTAAGTGCAATTGGTCTTGGACTTACACAGCTTCTGATGTGGTTTACGGTAGAAGAGCTTGGAATATTTTATATGAAAGCAAAGATTCTTGCGACTATGACAGTCACAGTATACAATTTTTTTTCAAGAAAGCTGTTTTTGGAGCAGTCGGAGTCAGTGCATAAGCTTAGAGACGCTGTCCACGCATAATCAAAAAACATCCCGGATGCGGAAAAAGCCGTATCCGGGATGTTTTTTGTGTGATAGGAAGCTTCGTTATGCAATTCCTTAAAAATCCTTAAGAATATATGAAAATGCCTCTTTTTTTGAAAAGTTGCGTTATAATAAGGTTCGGACAGAACTGGAAGGAATTTTGTTCCAGAATCAGGAAAAAGGACTTGAGAATATGATAAAAAATGTGTTGGAATGGCTGGAAGAAACAGGAAAGAGATTTCCCAAGAAAGCTGCTTTTCTGGATACCAGACAGCAGATAACATTTGAAGAGCTGCTTATGGATGCGAGGGCGATCGGTTCTGCGCTTGCGAAAAAAAAGCTTACAGATGCCCCGGTTGCGGTTATTGCCGGAAGGAGTGTACATACACCGGCAGCGTTTCTCGGTGTTGTATACAGTGGCCGCGCCTATGCACCGATTGATGCAAGGCTTCCAAAAAGCAGAATTGAAAAAATACTAAATACCTTACAGCCGGCGGCAATCCTGACCGATGAGGAGAACTGCAAAGAGGCGGGGGCGCTTCTTATGGAATACCAGAAGAGACAGGAACAAAACCGAAAGACAGAGGAGCAGGAGACAAAGAACCAGAAAGAGGATGTTCCGCTTCTTATAATAGAGGAACTGAAAAAGCATCCGGTGGATGATGCCGCGCTTACTCGAATCCGGCGGTATATGGTAATGACAGATCCGCTCTATATTATTTTTACATCCGGGTCAACCGGAAACCCGAAGGGCGTCATTACCTCGCACCAGTCACTGATCTGTTATATCAATGCCTATGCAAAGGTGATGGGAATTGAGGAAGAGGACCGACTTGGCAATCAGTCACCGCTTGATTATATTGCAGCAGTCCGGGATATTTATCTCCCGTTAAAATTCGGCTGCTCGACGCTGATTCTGCCGAAGGAATATTTTATGGAGCCGGACAATTTGTTTTCCTGCATGAATCAATATGAGGTTACAGCGGTTGGATGGAGCGTATCCGCATTTACCGTGCCGCTTTCACTGGGAGCCTTTGAGGATTGTACGCTTACGAGCTTAAAGAAAATCTGTTTTTCCGGATCGGTCATGCCGGGAAGCTGTCTTCGGGTATGGCAGAGGATGCTGCCACAGGCAAAATTTGTAAATCAGTACGGACCAACTGAGGCGACTGCCTCTTGCACCTATTACGAGGTAGATCATGTTGTGGCAGACGATGAGGTGCTTCCGATTGGAGTTCCATATGAGAATTACCGCATTTTCCTGCTTAAGGAGGACATGACGAAAGCATTAGACGGAGAAGAGGGCGAGATCTGTGTTGCAGGACCGATTCTTGCGCTTGGCTATTATCATGACAGGGAACGGACGAAGCAGAGCTTTATCCAGAATCCGTTTAATTTATTCTATGATGAGCGGATTTACCGGACTGGTGATATCGGGCGTATCAGAGAGGATGGACTGCTTGAATTCCATGGCAGAAAGGACCGCCAGATCAAGCATATGGGGCATCGTGTGGAGCTGGATGAGGTGGAAGGTGCAGCAAACCAGATCGACGGTGTTTTTGAGAGTGCATGCATTTACCGGAAGGAAAAGGAACAGCTTGTGCTTTTCTATACCGGAGCAGCAGAAAAACGCGATGTGGTGTTAAAGCTCAGGGAAGTGCTTCCAGGCTTTATGGTGCCGCGGAAGATCAAGAACATTGAGACAATGCCCAAGCTTCCGAATGGGAAAATCGATTTTACGACATTAAAAAATTTATAATATTATAAAAACTTTGAAAGAAAGAGGGAAAGAACAATGAGAGAGACATTAATGGAGATTTTAGGAGATTTAAGACCAGACGTAGATTTTGAGAAGGAAACAAACCTGATTTCAGGCGGGATTTTAGAATCCTTTGATATTGTATCACTTGTTTCTGAGCTCACCGATGAATTTGATATTACGATCCGTCCAAAGGATCTTGTTCCGGAGAATTTTAACTCGGTGGATGCCATGCTTGCACTGATCACAAAGCTTGTGGAGGAATAATATGGAGTTAAAGACCTATCTGAAGGAGAACTGGATCAAAGAGCAGAGCAGCGAATTAAATGAAAAAGAATTAAACGATCCGCTCTATCAGGCGGAGGAGGAGCTTGCGGAGACACCTGCATATTTTTTTGACCAGGACCGGTTTGCAGCAAGGGTGGAAAAGGTAAAGGAGGCGCTTGGAGCGGACATTCCGCTAACCTATTCCATTAAGGCGAATCCGTTTTTATTAAACTGCCTGCCGGAAGGGATCGCCCATGTGGAGGTCTGTTCTCCGGGAGAGCTTACGATCTGCCAGAGAATGGGCATTGCACCGGAAAAAATCATCTATTCCGGTGTCATGAAGGAACGCACCGATATCCGGAGGGCGTTTATGTATGGCTGTGGGATTGTTACGGCGGAGAGCATGCTTCATGTCCGGATGGAGAATGATCTGGCAGAGGGCATGGGGATACAGAAGGTATTGCTCAGACTCACAAGCGGCAACCAGTTTGGAATGTCCGAGGAAGACATTGAATACCTGATCAGCCATAAGGAGAACTTCCCGAATCTGGAATTTTACGGAATCCATTATTATTCCGGTACCCAGAAGAAAAAAATAAAACAGATCGAGAAGGACATGTTCCACCTGACCGAGTTCTTAAGTCTCTTAGAAGAAAAATACGGTTACGATCCAAAGCTTGTGGAATATGGACCGGGACTTGCCGCTGAGTACTTTGAGGCACCTTATGAAAAGAAGGATCTTGAGCTTTTAAAGGATGCAGCAGTGATCCTGGCCGGATTTGCGGTCAGCTTTCCGCTAGGGATTGAGATGGGACGTTTTCTTGCGGCACCATGCGGAACCTATGTAACACAGGTCAAGGATTTAAAATACAGTAACGAGACGAACTATGTCATCTGTGATGGTGGAATCCATCATCTGAAATATTACGGTCAGACAATGGCAATGCAGGTACCGTCCATCTTTACGATTGCAGGGCTTGGCGAACGGGACGGCTCAGTGCGCGGCATGCAAAGAGCAGTCGGGAAAGCAGAACAGCAGGAAAAAGAAAAGGGAAGTGGTATTTTCCCATGGAAAAAGCTTGCTGGTAAATCGGGAAGTGTTGCAAAGGAGCGTCTGAGTGGAAGCGATGAGGCAACTGAGGAGAAGGTTTTGAGCGTGATGGAGGCCATTTCTGAGGAGAATGATTACTGCATCTGTGGAAGCTTATGCACCGTAGCGGACATTCTTGTAAGAGAGGCACATCTTCCAGCGCTTCATGTCGGGGATTATCTCGGCTTTGAGCGGTGCGGGGCATATTCGGTAACCGAGGGCAGTGTGCTGTTCTTATCCAGAAAAATGCCGCGTATCTATCTGTTTTCACAGAAAGAGGGTGCAAGGCTTTTACGTGACTTTGTGGCAGCGGACAAGCTCAATATGGCAGACCCGCTCAAGGCATGCCTGTCGGGGGTAGCATTATGGAACTGATCTCGGTGCAGTACGCACTATTTGTGGCGGTGGCACTTTTCATCTATTATCTGTTCCCAAAGAAAAAGCAGTGGATCGTGTTACTTGCTGCAAGCTATCTGTATTATCTTCTGATCTGTAATAAATATATCATTTACATGCTTGTCACAACGGTTTCCACCTACTTTGGTGCCCGTCTGATTGATGCATTCAAAAACAGACAGAACGAGGTTGTAAAGGCACACAAGGCAGAGTGGACCAGGGAAGAGAAAAAAAGCTATAAGCAGAAGAATCTGAAGAAAAGAAGGGGCATCCTTATTGCAGTACTGCTTTTGAATTTCGGAATCTTAGGTTTTTTGAAGTACTTCCATTTCGTGGCAGAGCTTATCTGTGATGCGCTTTCCATATTCGGTCTGCATTTTATGGCACCGGAGCTTGGACTTTTACTTCCGCTTGGAATTTCTTTTTATACGTTCCAGACGATGGGGTATCTCATCGATGTGTATCAGGAGAAGGTTCCGGCAGAGAAAAACATCGCCCGTCTTGCCTTGTTTGTCTCGTTTTTCCCGCAGATCATCCAGGGACCGATTGCTATGTATGATGAGCTTGCCGGCCAGCTGTATGAGGAGCATGACTTTGACTATGACTGCCTGAAAAACGGAGCACTTTTAGTACTCTGGGGAGCGTTTAAGAAGATGGTTATTGCAGACCGTGCAGTGAAAATGATCAATGTGGTTACGGCAGATCCAAAGGCATTTTCCGGGACATTTGTTCTTGCGGCAGCGCTGATGTATGCCTTACAGCTTTATGCGGATTTTTCCGGTGGAATCGACATCGTGCGCGGAATTGCACAGATGTTTGGGATTACAATGGCAGAGAACTTCCGCCGGCCGTATTTCTCGAAATCCCTGACGGAGTACTGGCACAGATGGCATATCACACTTGGTAACTGGGTGAGAAATTATGTGTTTTATCCGCTTTCCATCTCAAAGAAGTTCCTTGATATGGGAAAATGGATGAAGCCAAAATTTGGAAAACATATCGCAAAGGTTGTTCCGACAAGTATTGCATCGCTTCTGACATTTTTGATCATTGGCCTGTGGCATGGGGCAAACAGCAAGTATGTTGCATTCGGTCTGTGGAATGGCGGCGTGATTATGGTGCTTGAGCTGCTTCGACCGGTCAATGATAAGATCGGGGATCTGCTTCATATTAACCGGAAAGGAAAATGTTACCAGATTGCAGCAATGCTCTGGACCTTTGTGCTTGTTTTGATCGGCTATTACTTTGATATTGCAAAGAGCTTTTCTTCGGCATGCGATATGCTCTACAGGTCGGTGACAGATCTGCATTTGTCGGATTTTTATGCGGGATCGGTTCTTGCGCAATCCGGTCTCGACTGGATGGATTATCTTGTGATCTTTGCCGGGGCAGTTGTGATTCTTATTGCATCGGTTATTCAGGAGCGCACAGGAAGAAATATCCGTGATATGCTCATGGAAAAAAAGCTTCTGGTACAGTGGGCATGCATTTTTGCCGGAATTTTTGCAATCCTGATCTTTGGCTTCTATGGCCCTGGCATGGATCCGGCAGAATTTGTCTATATGCAGTTTTAAATAAATGGTAACGCTTCAAGCTACTGGGAGCTGTTACCCTCACACAAGGAGGAAGACGATGGAAAAGACAAAAAAGAGAAAAGGAAAGCAGCTGGTCCTATTTGGTGTACTGTTTGCCGTTTTGTTTTTCATCATATCAGATCTGATGTCAGTCAGTGACTGTACAAGCCTTGCGAACATTAAGGG
>CAKRLN010000044.1 GCA_934359535.1 uncultured Lachnospiraceae bacterium | reverse complement strand
ACTCGTCCAAATTTACGATTACATGTACTGCAAGCACAAATAACCGCAGGCACGCTTTCGCTATATTGCCACGTGCAGCGGTACTAAGCGACCAAAATACGGTCGCTAAGGACCGGCCGTGGCAGAATGCCTGCTTATTATTTTGTGCTCACAGTACATGTTCAATTTACTTTCTGTGAGTTTCGCAATTGCCTAATTGCATGAAATGAAAAGGAGGAAACGATGGATTTACGGGAAACATTAGAAAAATTGCAGACAGGAGAGCTTGGCATCGAAGAGGCGGAAAGAGCAATAAAAAGAGAACCGTTTGAGGATATGGGCTATGCGATGCTGGATACACAGCGGGAGATCCGCTTAGGGCATCCGGAGGTTGTCTTTTGCAGTGGCAAGGCAGATGAGCATCTTCTTTCTATCTATAAGAAGCTTTATGAGAAGCAGGGGGAGGTATTTGGAACACGCGCAGACCTTCATCAGTATGAGCTTGTGCGTGCCGTACTTCCCGAAGTACAGTATGATAAGATATCCAGAATTTTAAAGCTTGAGAAGCCGGGAAAAGAAAAAAAAGGCAGGATCGTTGTATGCACTGCTGGAACGGCAGATATTCCGGTCGCAGAGGAGGCGGCACAGACCGCAGAATTTTTTGGGAATCGGGTGGAACGTGTGTACGATGCCGGAGTGAGTGGGATTCACAGACTGTTTTCCAAGCTTGATATGCTCCAGAGTGCAAACTGTGTGATTGCAGCAGCTGGAATGGAGGGGGCGCTTGCAAGTGTGATCGGAGGGCTTGTGGACAAGCCAGTGATCGCAGTTCCGACTTCTGTGGGCTATGGGGCGAACTTTGGCGGGATATCTGCGCTGCTTACGATGTTAAATTCATGTGCAAACGGAATTTCCGTTGTGAATATTGACAATGGCTTTGGCGCAGGCTATATGGCTTCCCAGATCAACCGACTTGCTGTGCAGCCAAAAGAAGGAGCAGAATAAAGCCGGGGATTTCCCCGGACATGGATTGGAGATGATACCGTATGGATTTAGGAGAAATCAGGACAATTAAGGAGCGTCTGCAAAGGAATATGCCGGCAGAGATGCATTTTTCCATGGATGGAAGGACGGCAACAAGGGAGTTTATACCACATGAAAGACTGGTTTTACTCGGTGGGGGACACATCGCACAGGCACTTTGTCATCTGGCGGCATGGCTGGATTTTGAGGTGACGGTGATCGATGACCGGCCGGATTTTGCAAACAGGCATCTGTTTCCGGATGCCACACGGATCATCTGTGGGGATTTTGAAACCGAAATCCCAAAGCTTTCGATAACTGCTTATGATTATGTTGCAGTGCTGACACGCGGACACCGCTATGACAGGGAATGCCTGCGGACGCTTGCCCGCGGGGATAAGCCGTATTATCTTGGACAGGTCGGCTCAAGGAGGCGTGTGCAGGGGCTTATTTCTTTGCTTTGCACAGAAGATGGGGTTAAGGAGGCATTTCTTTCGGATGTGTCCAATCCGATCGGACTGGATATCGGGGCAAAAACACCGAAGGAGATTGCAGTCTCGATTTTGGCGGAGCTTGTGGAACGAAGAAACGGCAAGACCGGGAACATGGATGTTCTGGAGCAGAAGAATTCGGATGAAGAAATATTTCAGGATCTTTTGCAGGCCAAGGACAAAAGGGCGCTTGCCTGCATTATTGCAACGAAGGGCTCCGTTCCAGCAAAAAGCGGTGCACTCATGTCGTGTGGCCTGCTTGGAAGATGTGCAGGAACCGTTGGAGGCGGCTGTGGGGAAAGCTATGTGCTAAAAGAGGCAAGAGAGGTGTTAAAAAGTGGCAGGGGAAAGCTTGTGACAGTGGATATGACAGCAGATCTTGCAGAGGAGGAAGGCATGGTATGTGGCGGTTTGATGCAGGTATGGATTGAGCCAGTGAAAAAAAGTGAGTATGAGGAATAGTTGCTATTTTGTGTCAAATCATGTATGATGGGAAAGGTAAAATGGAATGATAAATTCCAAAGCGCAAAAGAATATAGATAGAAGAGAGGAATTTCGTATGAGCAAAAAACCTGTAGTTTTAATGGTTCTTGACGGTTATGGTTTAAGTGACAAGACAGAGGGCAATGCAATTGCACTTGCAAACACTCCGGTTATGGATAAATTAATGAAGGAATGCCCGTTTGTAAAGGGCGCAGCATCTGGTCTGGCTGTTGGACTTCCAGACGGACAGATGGGTAACTCTGAGGTAGGACATATGAATATCGGCGCAGGCCGTATCATTTACCAGGATCTGACCAGAATCACAAAGGCAATCGAGGATGGGGATTTCTTCGAGAACAAAGTACTTCTTCAGGCAATGGAGAACTGCAAGAAGAATGATTCTGCCCTTCATTTATGGGGACTTTTATCAGACGGTGGTGTACACAGCCATATCGACCATCTGTATGGACTTCTTGAGATGGCAAAGAAGAATGGCTTAGAGAAGGTCTATGTACATGCCTTTTTAGATGGCCGTGATACGCCTCCGGCTTCTGGAAAGAGCTATGTAGAGCAGTTACAGAAGAAGATGGATGAGATCGGGGTTGGAAAGATCGCTTCCTTATCCGGACGTTACTATGCAATGGATCGTGACAATAACTGGGATCGTGTACAGAAGGCTTACGATGCACTGACAGCAGGTGAAGGTGTACAGGAAGAGAATGCTGTAACTGCTATGGAGAATTCCTACGCAAAGGATGTAACAGATGAGTTTGTGCTTCCAACTGTTATCATGGAGAACGGTGCTCCAGTAGCAACGGTAAAGGCAAATGATTCTGTAATCTTCTTTAACTTCCGTCCGGACCGTGCCCGTGAGATGACAAGAGCATTCTGTGATGATAAGTTCACAGGCTTTGAGCGGAAGACCGGATTTTTACCGCTTACCTTTGTATGCTTCAAGGATTATGATGAGACAATTCCAAACAAGCTTGTTGCATTCCAGAAAGAGGAAATCGAAAATACCTTTGGCGAGTATCTTGCAAAATGCGGCAAGAAACAGCTTCGTCTTGCAGAGACCGAGAAATATGCCCATGTTACCTTCTTCTTTAACGGTGGTGTAGAGGAGCCGAACGTTGATGAGGCACGCCTTCTTGTAAATTCTCCAAAGGATGTTGCAACCTACGATCTGAAACCGGAGATGAGTGCGCCAGAGGTTGGAATGGATCTTGTGGAAGCAATCAAATCCGATCAATATGATGTGATTGTAATTAACTTTGCGAACCCGGATATGGTTGGACATACCGGTGTGATCCCGGCAGCAGTAAAAGCTGTTGAGCGTGTTGATGGACTTGTTGGCGATGCAGTAAACGCAGTAAGGGAAGTCGGTGGTGTCCTGTTTATCTGTGCAGACCACGGAAATGCAGAGAAGATGATCGATTACGAAACAGGCAAACCGCATACTGCACATACAACCAACCCGGTTCCATTTATTCTTGTAAATGCTGAGCCAGGAACCAAGCTCCGCGAGGGTGGATGTCTTGCTGATATCGCTCCAACCCTGCTTGAGATTATGGGCTTAGAGCAGCCAAAAGAGATGACAGGTAAATCCTTAATCGTAAAATAAATTTTTGTAAGAAGGCCTCCCGCAGATGGCAGAAAAAGAAACAGCGGGAGGCTGTTTTTTACTTTTTTGCATGCTGATTAGCAGTGATAAACCAAATTATAAGCGATACTAATAAAAGAGAAAAAGTATACAAAAATACTTATAAAACGACAAAGATTTTCTATGGGGCATGGTGCAGTCAAATATCCGAAACGCATTGACTTTGTAAAAGTCACTGTATTATAATTTCACATGTAGCGGAGAAAAACCGCACGGAAAATGTCCGGATGGGACAAGTACAATATGCCATACTGAAAGCATAAGATGGAGGACAAAGATGAGTATTCAGGAATTTAAACCATTTAAAGAAGGTAAAGTTAGAGAAGTATATGAGAATGGAGACAGCTTGATCATTGTTGCGACAGATCGTATTTCTGCATTTGATCATATCTTAAAGAACAAGATTACTGATAAGGGTGCAATTCTTACACAGATGTCTAAGTTCTGGTTTGAGTATACAAAGGATGTAGTTCCAAACCACATGCTTTCCGTAGATGTCAATGATATGCCGGAATTTTTCAGACAGGAGAAATTTGATGGAAACAGCATGATGTGCAAGAAGCTTGAGATGCTTCCAATCGAGTGCATTGTGCGTGGATATATTACCGGAAGTGGCTGGGCAAGCTATAAGGAGAACGGAACTGTTTGTGGAATTACGCTTCCGGAAGGGTTACAGGAATCCGACAAGCTGCCTGAGCCGATCTATACACCAAGCACCAAGGCAGATCTTGGCGATCATGATGAGAACATCTCTTTCGAGCAGAGTGTTGAGGTGTTAGAGAAGATCTACCCTGGAAAAGGAAGAGATTACGCAACACAGATTAAGGACTGCACGATCGCCCTTTACAAAAAATGTGCAGAATATGCATTAAGCAAAGGAATTATCATTGCAGATACCAAGTTTGAGTTCGGTCTTGATGAGAATGGCAGGGTCGTATTAGGCGATGAGATGCTTACACCGGACAGCTCAAGATTCTGGCCGTTAGAGGGCTATAAGCCAGGACAGGGACAGCCATCCTTCGATAAGCAGTACGTAAGAGACTGGCTGAAGGCAAACCCGGATAACGATTATCTGCTTCCGGATGAGATCGTTTCAAAGACCGTTGATAAATATAAAGAAGCTTATGAGCTTTTAACAGGTACTCCTTTTACCAGATAATAAGATGACAGGGAGCAGACAAGGGATGAACAATATGAATTTAGAAAAGTCCACTCCATGGGATGGACTTCATGAGGAATGCGGCGTTTTCGGAATGTATGATTTTGAAGGCAATGACGTAGCTTCCACAATCTATTATGGATTATTTGCACTGCAGCACAGAGGCCAGGAAAGCTGTGGTATTGCAGTCAGCGATACGAGCGGACCAAAGGGAAAGATCACAGCCCACAAGGGAATGGGACTTGTGAATGAGGTGTTTACACCAGATAACTTAAGCACCTTACATGGCAATCTTGGTGTCGGCCATGTGCGTTATTCAACGGCAGGAGCTTCTACAAGAGAGAATGCACAGCCACTTGTATTAAATTACGTAAAGGGAACACTTGCGCTTGCACATAACGGAAATCTGATCAATGCGAATGAGCTGAGGAGAGATTTAGAGTATACCGGAGCCATTTTCCAGACAACGATCGATTCTGAGGTCATTGCGTACCATATTGCAAGGGAACGCTTAAATTCCCATTCCGCAGAGGAAGCAGTGCGCCGTGCCTGCGAGAAATTAAAGGGCGCATATGCACTTGTTGTTGCAAGTCCGAGAAAGCTGATCGGTGCAAGGGATCCATTTGGATTTAAGCCGCTTTGCATTGGAAAACGTGACAATTCCTATATCATTACATCCGAGACCTGTGCACTTGATACGATCGGTGCCGAGTTTGTGCGTGATGTGGAGCCGGGAGAGGTTGTTACGATCACAAAGGACGGCGGAATCGAGTCCGATAAAACACTTTGTCTTCCAAAGGAAAAAGAGGCAAGATGTGTGTTTGAGTATATTTATTTTGCAAGACCGGACAGCCACATTGACGGCTTAAGCGTGTATGCAAGCCGTATTAAGGCAGGAAGATTTCTGGCACAGGACAGCCCGGTTGAGGCAGATCTTGTAACCGGTGTTCCGGAATCCGGAAATGCAGCAGCACTTGGCTATGCGATGGAATCCGGCATTCCATATGGAACTGCGTTTGTGAAAAATGGCTATGTTGGAAGAACCTTTATTAAGCCAAAGCAAAGCAGCAGGGAATCAAGCGTTCAGATCAAGCTGAATGTGTTAAAAGAGGCAGTTGCCGGAAAACGTGTTATTATGATCGATGATTCGATTGTACGTGGAACAACCTCAGACCGCATTGTCCGTATGCTCCGGGAAGCCGGGGCAACCGAGGTGCATGTAAGGATCAGCTCCCCGCCATTTTTGTGGCCATGCTATTTCGGAACCGATATCCCGGAACGCGAGCAGCTAATCGCATATAACCGCTCGATTGATGAAATCTGTAAGATGATCGGAGCCGATTCCCTTGGTTATTTAAATATTGACCGGTTATCAGAGATGGTAGACGGACGCCCGATCTGCAAGGGCTGCTTCAATGGCAAATATCCGATGGAACCGCCGAAGGAGGATATCCGCGGAGAATACTTCGACAAAGAGGCCAACCTTTCAAGAAAATTAGAGCGCCTGTAAAAAGAGTCTGTGAAACACCATGAATTCTTATGAGAGAGAATAGGAGAAAATCAATATGAGTACAGATAGATACACAAGCCCGTTATCCGAACGTTATGCGAGTAAGGAAATGCAATACATTTTTTCCCAGGATATGAAATTCACAACCTGGAGAAAATTATGGATTGCACTCGCTGAGACGGAGATGGAACTTGGCTTAAGTGAAGACGGAAAGCCAGTTATCACACAGGAACAGATTGACGAGTTAAAGGCACACGTAAATGATATCAACTACGATGTTGCAAAGGAACGTGAGAAGCTTGTACGTCATGATGTTATGAGCCATGTTTACGCATACGGCAGGCAGTGTCCGAAGGCAGCTGGAATTATCCACCTTGGAGCAACCTCCTGCTATGTCGGCGATAATACCGATATCATTGTCATGAATGAGGCACTTAAGCTTGTTCATAAGAAATTAGTCAGCGTAATCAGTGAGCTTTCCAGTTTTGCAGAGAAATATAAGGAGCTTCCAACACTTGCATTTACGCATTTCCAGCCGGCACAGCCGACAACCGTTGGAAAACGCGCAACGCTCTGGACACAGGAATTTTTAATGGATCTTGAGGATTTGGAGTATGTCCAGAAGTCCTTAAAGCTTCTTGGATCGAAGGGTACGACTGGAACACAGGCAAGCTTCCTTGAGCTGTTTGACGGGGATCAGGAGACCATTGACCGAATTGATCCGATGATCGCTGAGAAAATGGGATTTTCAGCATGCTATCCGGTTTCCGGACAGACCTATTCCAGAAAAGTCGACACCCGTGTATTAAATGTCCTTGCAGGAATTGCAGCTTCTGCACATAAGATGTCGAATGATATCCGCCTGTTACAGCATCTGAAGGAAGTAGAGGAGCCATTTGAAAAAAATCAGATTGGATCTTCCGCAATGGCATATAAGAGAAACCCGATGCGCAGTGAGCGTATTGCATCGCTTTCAAGATATGTGATGGTAGATGCCTTAAATCCGGCGATTACATCTGCAACACAGTGGTTTGAGCGGACACTTGATGATTCAGCGAACAAGCGTCTTTCTGTTCCGGAGGGCTTTCTTGCAATCGACGGAATCCTCGATCTTTGCTTAAATGTTGTCGATGGACTTGTGGTATATCCAAAGGTAATCGAGAAGCATTTTATGAGCGAGATTCCATTTATGGCGACCGAGAATATTATGATGGATGCAGTAAAACGCGGTGGAAACCGTCAGGAGCTGCATGAGAAGATCCGTCAGCTTTCGATGGAAGCAGGAAAGAATGTCAAGGTAGAGGGTGGAGAAAACAACCTGATCGACCTGATTGCAGCAGATCCTTCCTTTGGACTGACCAAAGAGGAGCTTCAGGCAGCCCTTGAGCCATCGAGATATGTCGGACGCGCACCGCGTCAGGTAGAAGTGTTCTTACGCGATGTCGTAAGACCGGTACTGGATGCCCATAAAGAGGAGCTCGGTGTGAAAGCGGAGATTAATGTATAAAACCGAATAAAAAAAGCCTCTCTGGTTACACTAAAACGGAGTATTTCTGATACAAACGTTTTTGAAAACAGGGAGGCTTTTTTATGTCAGCAGAAATAAAAATTATTGATGTACACGGAAGAGAAATTCTGGATTCAAGGGGAAATCCAACGATTGAGACAACGGTTACGGCAGAGCTTGGTACAACCGGACGGAAAATAAGTGCGACAGAATCCGTACCCTCCGGTGCAAGCACCGGGCAGTTTGAGGCAGTGGAGCTTCGCGATGGCGAGGTACGCTACTTCGGCCTTGGCGTAAAAAAGGTCGCAGAGCATGTGAATGGCAGGATAAAAGATGAGCTTCTTGGCATGAATGTGTTAGGACAGACAGACATTGACAGAAGGCTTGTGGAACTGGATGGAACGGATAACAAAGGAAATCTCGGCGCAAATGCGCTTCTTGGGGTATCGCTTGCCTGTGCAAGCTGTGCAGCAAAAGCATTAGAGCTTCCGCTTTTCCGGTATCTTGGTGGAACGAATGCGAAGCGGCTGCCTCGTCCTATGATGAATGTCGTAAATGGCGGTGTGCATGCGAAAAATGCGCTTGATTTCCAGGAATTTATGATCGTTCCGGTCAGTGCAGAAAGCTTTTCGGATGCACTCCGGATGGGAGCAGAGGTCTACCATTATTTAAAGCTTCTGCTTCAAGAGGAAGGCATGCTTACCGCGGTCGGGGATGAGGGGGGCTTTGCCCCGGAGCTTCATACTGCGGATGAAGTATTTTACTATCTGACGAAGGCAGTTGAAAAGACTGGCTATAAGCCCGGAGAGGATATCGCCTTTGCGATGGATGCTGCGGCAAGCGAGCTTTACGATAAAGAGAGAAACGTCTATCTTTTTCCTGGTGAGGAGGCAGTGCGTTCTCCAGATGAAATGATCGCACTTTATGAGCAGCTGATTAACCGCTATCCGCTGATTTCGATTGAGGATGGTCTGGATGAAGAAGCGTGGGAGGACTGGCAGACGATGAAAAAGCAGATCGGAAACCAGGTTATGTTCGTCGGAGATGATTTGTTTGTCACCAATACGAAGCGCATCCGCTGTGGTATCGAGTTCGATGCAGCGAATGCGGTGCTCATTAAGCTGAATCAGATTGGAACGCTGACTGAGGCAATGGATGCGATCGAGCTGTGCCAGCGCGCGGGATGGCAGTCTGTGATTTCCCACCGTTCCGGGGAGACCGAAAGCACCTTTATTGCAGATCTTTGTGCTGCCACGAATTCCGGCTATATCAAAAGCGGGGCACCGTGCAGGAGCGAGCGCACAGCGAAATACAATGAACTTTTGCGTATCGAGGAGAGCCTGAAGCTGTAAATTATAGTTGAAATGTAAGATATCTTATGCTATACTTTGATAAGTTACGAGTGTCAGAAAGCAGGAGGTGTAGATCGTGAGTATCTTACATACGGTTTTAACAGTCATTTTTATTATACTGAGTATTGCAATTACAGTTGTGATCTTAATGCAGGAAGGCAAGTCCGCAGGACTTGGTGCAATCAGCGGTGCAGCAGATACTTACTGGGGTAAGAATAAAGGCCGTTCCATGGAAGGTATGCTGGTGAAGCTTACCAGGGCAGGAGTGATTCTTTTCCTTGTAATTGCTGCAGTATTGGATTTAGGAATCTGGTAGATTACAGTTCACTCGTCAATCATAGAAGCAGCCTTTATGCTTGCATAAGAAGGCTGGCTTCTATGGTTTGACGAAGGGAGCGCCTTTTTATGAGCAAAAAGAGCTGCGCAGCAGCGGAAAAGCACGTACCGTGCGTTTTGCGAATGGCGCGGGTGGACTGCAATTTTGCAGAAGAGAGGCTGTCGTTTCGATGCGACAGTCTTTTTTCTTTATGATCGCTCATTCGCCAGTCAAAGTAGCAGCATTCACGTTGCTGCTGATACGGTAAGTGTAGACAGCAGCGCATTCACATCACGAAGGGGAACATATGAAGAACAAGAAAGAGGAATTATTAGAACAGAGAAAAAAGATGCTTTACAGCTTCATCTGCGATGAGATGTATGTGCCGATGAAGATCAAAGAGATCGCCATTGTACTTGGTGTGAAAAAGACCGAGCGCGAGGAGCTTGCAGAGGTGCTGGATGAACTTGTTGCGGATGGAAAGATTGCGCTCTCCAAGCGGGGAAAATATACAAAGGCAGAGGCAAAGACCGTGGAGGGAACGTTTACTGCGCATCCGAAGGGCTTTGGCTTTGTGACAGTCGAAGGGGAAGACGAGGATATTTTTATTCCGTCGGACAAGGTACATGGAGCGATGCATATGGACCGGGTGCAGCTTACAGTTGCCCCGAAGACAACCGGACGGCGCAAAGAAGGTGCTGTTGTCAAAGTATTAGAGCGCGGTATGAACCATGTGGTATGTACCTATGAGGCAAGCAAAAATTTTGGTTTTGCCGTGCCGGATAATCCGAAATTTGGCAAGGATATTTTTATTCCGTCAGAGCGCTCGAAGGGTGCAGTGGCAGGACATAAGGTTGTGGTAGAAATCACAAACTATGGCACAAAGGAGAAGAACCCGGAGGGAAAGGTTGTTGAGATCCTGGGTCATATCAATGATCCGGGAACGGATATTTTATCAATTGTGCGGGCCTATGATCTGCCAGTTGAATTTTCTGAGAAGATCATGAATCAGGCCGAGCGTGTATCGAATGAGGTTTCAGAGGCAGATATGGCAGGCCGGATGGATCTTCGGGACTGGCAGATGGTAACAATTGATGGTGAGGATGCCAAGGATCTTGACGATGCAGTATCCCTTACGATGGAAGGGGAAAACTATAAGCTTGGCGTGCACATTGCGGATGTGTCAAACTATGTGCAGGAGCACAGTGCGCTCGATGTGGAAGCGTTAAAGCGTGGAACCTCGGTTTATCTTGTTGACCGTGTGATTCCGATGCTTCCGCACAGGCTTTCCAATGGAATCTGTTCGCTGAATGCAGGAGAGAACCGTCTGGCATTAAGCTGTATCATGACGATCAATCCAAAGGGTGAGGTCATTGACCATAGGATTGCAGAAACGGTCATTTGTGTTGACCGCCGCATGAGCTACACTGCGGTCAAAAAGATTTTAGAGGAGCAGGATGCTTTGCTTATAAAAGAGTATGAGCCGCTTGTCCCGATGTTTTTAAAAATGCAGGAGCTTGCATCCATTTTAAGGAAAAAGCGCATGAAGCGCGGATCGATTGATTTTGATTTTCCGGAGACCAAGGTGATCTTAAATGAGGCTGGAAAGCCGATCGACATTAAGCCGTATGACCGGAATGTGGCAACAAAGATCATAGAGGATTTTATGTTGATCGCCAATGAGACGGTTGCACAGGATTTCTTCTGGCAGGAGATTCCATTCGTATACCGTACGCATGATAATCCGGATTCTGAGAAGATCCATAAGCTGTCTGCATTTATCAATAATTTTGGCTATACGATTCACATCGGACAGGATGAAATCCATCCAAAAGAGTTACAGAAGCTTTTGATGAAGGTGGATGGAACAGCCGAGGAGCCGTTAATCAGCAGGCTTACGCTGCGGTCGATGAAGCAGGCAAAATACACGACCTTAAATACCGGACATTTCGGACTCGCGACAAATTATTACTGTCATTTTACTTCTCCGATCCGCCGTTATCCGGATCTGCAGATCCACAGGATCATAAAAGAGACCTTGAGGGGACGTATGAATGACAAACGGATTGAGCATTACGAGAAGCTTCTTCCGGAGGTCGCAAAGCATTCCAGCGAGATGGAGCGCCGTGCGGATGAGGCGGAGCGGGAGACTGTGAAGCTGAAAAAGGTGGAATATATGGAACAGTATATCGGCGAGAGCTTTGAAGGGGTGATCTCCGGCGTGACAGAATGGGGCTTTTTTGTGGAGCTTCCAAATACCGTGGAAGGACTGGTGCGTGTAACCTCATTGACCGATGATTTTTACCAGTATTATGAGGACACCTATGAGCTTTGTGGTGAGGTAACCGGTAAACGCTATAAGCTTGGACAGAAGGTAACGGTAACCGTAGAAGCCTGCGATAAGCTGATGCGGACGGTTGATTTTGCGCTATCGGATGATGCAGGTTAATACACCTATGACTCCGTTGTGACCTTTGTATCATCATATTTTATAAAAAATTCACGAACGGATGGTTGCATTTTTGCATGAAATCATATATTCTATAAGATGGACGCGGACAATTGCTTCTATAACACCCAGGCATTGAATCGTCTGGGTGCATAAGAGTGAAGAGGCGAAGCAGAAGGGAGGATGCCGGTTATGGCGAAAGAGACCAGAAAGTTAATTGCAAACAATAAAAAAGCCCGCCATGATTATTTCCTCGAAGAAACCTTCGAAGCAGGCATCAGCCTTCATGGAACAGAAGTGAAATCCCTGCGCATGGGCAAATGCAGCATCAAAGAATCCTTCATCCATATCGAGGATGGTGAGGTTATCTTATATGGCATGCATATCAGTCCATATGAGAAAGGGAACATTTTCAACAAAGATCCGCTCCGTCCGAAGAAGCTCCTTTTGCATAAGCGGGAGATCCACAAGCTTATGGGACAGATTGCTCAAAAAGGGTATACACTTGTCCCAGTCGAGGTTTATTTTAAGGGCAGCCTTGTGAAAGTGCAGATCGCACTGGCAAAAGGTAAGAAGCTCTACGATAAACGTCAGGACATTGCCAAGAAGGATCAAAGACGCGAGGCAGAACGGGACTTCAAAGTACGTAATTTGGGCTAGTAAAGGTTTCGACGGGGATCATGAAGCTGGAGAAGCGAGTCGTATGGTAATGCGTAAAATGGCCAAATTAAAATTAAACGCTGAAGATAATTTAGCATACGCTGCCTAGTTGCAGCAGTCCGCTCTAGAG
>CAKRLN010000043.1 GCA_934359535.1 uncultured Lachnospiraceae bacterium | reverse complement strand
TCGAGGCAGGGGCTGTAATCTAGCAATCATATACACTGTGGCGCATAGCTTGACAGCAAAGTGTCAAGCTTGCGTCTAAACAGTAACTCATACGATTTCCAATTGTAATCTCCCACAAAACTGTGTATGCTATATAGAGACTTAGGAGGTAGATCAATGAATAAAACTGCTATCATCACCGGAGCTTCCCGCGGAATTGGTGCCGCCCTTGCAAAGACCTTTGCCGAAGCTGGCTATCACCTTTCCCTCTGCTGCTTTCACACCGGCACACAGCTTGAGGCGCTCGCCAATATGCTCCGCAAAGAATACCATACGGAGATCCTGACCTTTACCGGAGACGTCGGAGATTACACCTTTGTAGAAAATATGTGCAAAGAGACAATCTGCCATTTTGGGCATGTCGACCTGCTGATCAATAATGCCGGGATCTCAAAAATCGGACTGCTCAGTGACATGACAATCGAGGAATGGAACCATATGCTTGCAAACAACCTGACCTCCGTTTTTTCCTATTGTAAATGTGTAATTCCACAGATGGTTTCACGCCAAAGCGGAAAAATCATCAACATTTCTTCTGTCTGGGGTAATGTCGGAGCCTCCTGTGAAGCCGCCTATTCCGCCTGCAAGGGAGGTATGAATGCCATGACCAGGGCTCTTGGCAAGGAGCTTGCACCGAGTAACATCCAGGTCAATGCAATCGCCTGCGGCTGTATTGACACCCAGATGAATGCCTGCTTTACCGATGAGGAAAAAGCAGCTCTTTCCGATGAAATTCCTGCCGGCAGATTTGGAACACCAGAGGAGGTTGCACATCTTGCGCTTCAGCTCGCAACACAAAACACCTATCTGACGGGACAGATCATTACCTTGGACGGAGGCTGGATCTGATGCCCCGCCCCTGTTTTCTTATTTTTTAAGAATGTATTTAACAGATCGTTCATTTTCCAGTTTTTTCCATATGTTTTGTATACAATCAGACTATGGAAAAAAAGAAACCCCTTAACGATAAAAAAGTGCATACCGGCTCTTTTCCAGCACGTTTGTGCGCCTTGATGGAGGATCAGAACATTGGCACCGTAGAGCTTGCCAGAATTCTTTATATCACACCATCTGCGGTAAGCGGCTACAGGTCTGGAAAGCGTTCTCCCGATCTTCGTACCTTAACCAGATTATGTGAAGTATTGCATACCTCTTCGGACTATCTGCTTGGACTTTCCAATTGTCCACATCCACAGAACCTCCCCTGCTATTCGAATTCTGAAAAACAGCTGCTGCACGATCTGCATTCTCTTGATGCCGAAAGCCAAAACGCTGTTCAGGCACTCGTTTTCCGTTTGAAGATTTCTGATAAAAACCATATATAAAAGCCTGCATCTTAGGAACGAACCTTTGATGCAGGCTTATTGTTTGCTTTATAAGCAGCTATTTTGCAACAAGAATAACGGTTGTACGCGCCGGAATCCGGATCGTATATGGTCCAAACCATTCTGTCATCGCATCATAATCTATACCATCCTCATACAGACAGTTGGTATTCACACAAACCGTCCACTGCATTCCGTTATGAAGCACCGGAAGCTGCGCGGTAAGCGGCTCCCAGTAAGAATTCATCGCATAAAATACAATGTCATCCCCATCGTCCTTTGCATTTCTTCCCGCATACATAATTCCAATCAGATGCGTCGTATAATCCGTATTTTCCTGATGTGGATATCCGTTGTGGATACTGATCTCCGGGAACTGGCAGGCAGCCGGTGCTGTCGGTCTGCGCAGGATCGGATGCGCTTTCCGGAAAGCAATCATAAAGCGTGCAAAGTCGTGGATCTCTTTATACTGCTCAAGCCGGTTCCAGTCCAGCCAGGATACAATGTTGTCCTGACAATATGCATTGTTATTACCATACTGGGTATTGCAGAATTCATCCCCTGCAAAAAACATTGCCGGTCCCCGGCTGCACATAAGTGCCGCAAAAGCATTTTTGATCAGGCGCTTTCTTAGCCCTTCAACATTCTCATCCTCCGTATCGCCTTCCCAGCCACAGTTCCAGCTGTTTCCATTATTGTCACCATCAGTGTTATTCCAGCCGTTTTTCTCATTATGCTTCTCATTATATGAATACAGATCGTACAGCGTGAACCCATCATGGCAGGTCAGGAAATTGACGGATGCACTGTTACCACGGTATGCCGGATCATACAGATCCTTCGAACCGGTAAGCCGCGTAATGGCAGCACCCGCCATTCCATCATCACCCTTTAGGAAACGGCGCATATCATCACGGTAACGTCCATTCCACTCTGCCCAGCGGCTCCAGGACGGAAAGCTTCCAACCTGGTACAAGCCCCCCGCATCCCATGCCTCTGCAATTAATTTTACCCTGCCGAGCACCGGATCAAATGCCAGCGCTTCTAAGATCGGCGGATTTGACATTGGTGCACCGTTCTGGTCACGTCCCAGAATCGAAGCAAGGTCAAAACGGAAGCCATCCACACGGTAATCGACAACCCAGTGTCTCAGACAGTCGATGATAAACCGGCGCACGATCGGATGGTTACAGTTCATAACATTACCACATCCACTGAAATTATAATAATGTGCATCCGGTGTCAGCATATAGTAGATATTATTGTCAATTCCCTTAAAGGAAAAGCACGGGCCAAATTCATTGCCTTCTGCGGTATGGTTGAATACCACATCAAGAATAACTTCAATCCCATTCTTCTTTAATTCATAGATCAGGCGTTTTAACTCATTGCCTTCTCTGTTATGCTCTTCGTTATAAGAATAACTCGTATTCGGTGCAAAAAAGGCAACCGTATTATATCCCCAGTAATTATAAAGCTTCTGCCCATCAACAATTCTTGCGCTCTCCATCTCATCAAACTCAAAAATCGGCATCAGCTCAATGGCATTGACTCCAAGATCCTTCAGGTACGGGATTTTTTCACGAAGTCCCTCAAAGGTTCCCTTCGCCTTTACCCCGGACGATTCATCCTTGGTATAACCTCTGACATGTGTCTCATAAATAACCAGATCCTCAAATGGATGATCCAGCGGCTTTAGATCGCCCCAGTCAAATTTGCTGTCGACAACCCTTGCCTTGTATACAAAATCCTTGCCCCCCTCCGGACGTTCTCCCCAGTTACGCTGTCCGGTAACTGCTTCCGCATAGGGGTCCAGAATAATATTATCTTTATTAAAGATCTTGCCTTTCTCCGGCTCATATGGTCCATCGAACTGGAATGCATACTCAAATTCTTCTTTGCGCAGATCATAGACAACCATGGAATAGGTATTGCCTAGATGGCAGCTTTCCGGAAACGGAAGTCTCACATATGGCTCTGACTCCTGCGGCCGGAACAAAAGAAGGGTACAGGAATATGCCCCATGGGAATGAATCGTAAAACAGATACCATCCTCCTCTGTCGTTGCACCATTGATCCGAAAGCTTCCAGGCCGTATCAGATATCCATTCAATTCTATATATTTATTCCATTTCTCCATGGGCTTCCCCTCCAATTCCTATCCTGGAATTCTCTGATTCCAAACAATTCAAAACTGCTTAGAACAATTCTATTTTTAGTGTAACACAATCACACATGGCATTCAAGCACACCAGCAAACGATCGCCACCATTTACGCTGGAACAATAACTTAAAGCCGTTACGCTTACACCCTTAAAATATCCACCGTATGGCTGCTTGCTCCCATCAGCTCCATGCGCTCACAGGTTGCAAGGTGATAATCGATAAATGCCTGAAATTCCTCCTCGTCAAGCGCATTTAAAAACGGTCGGATATAATTTGCTGCACCGTCAGCTGCAATAATCTGTTCCCTTTTTAAGCCTGCCTCCTGATTTAAGACTTCGATTTCCTCTAAGCGGACCATGCTGTAAAGTGGATTGCCCTTTTCCGTTGTGTGATAGCTTTCATCGAGCATTCCCTCCAAAAGTGCCTCCTTGATATGGCGCTCCTTAAAAGCATACGTAATTACGCTGAATTCATTCATGATATAAGCCACAAGAATAATCCCGCCCGGTTTCGTCACACGCTTTGCTTCAAGCAGTGCCTGTTTCTTTTCTTCCTTCTCATGCAGATGGTACATCGGTCCAAATAAAAGTGTCAGATCAAAGCTGTCATTCTGGAAACGGGAGAGCTTAAGTGCGTTTCCCTGAAATGCCTGCACCAAACTGCCCTTCGCCTTCAGGCGGCCAAGATTATGCTTGACAAGCTCAACTGCTGTCACATCATAGCCCTCCTCTGCAAGCGGTACCGAATATCTTCCGGTTCCTGCCCCGATATCCAGAATCCGGATTTTCCCATTTTGTCGTCCATCTCGGATTTTTTCCAGATATGCATGGATATATTTCATGGACGTAATAAATTCCACCTGTCCATGCCGGCTGTTTAACCGCTTCTCCTCATTAAATTTTCCATAATATGCTTCCAGCTCTGTCATGTTTTCTCCTTATTTCCCTTCATTTCTATAGGTAATTGCCTAATTCATTTCGTACTTCCTGCGCAAAGGCACGGATTTTCTCCGGGTCTTTGCCGCATCCGCTCTCATTCTCCACTCCGGAGGAAACATCCACTCCGTCTGGCTGCACAACGCGCAGGGCCTCCCCCACATTCTGCGGATTTAAGCCCCCTGCTAAAAGAAAAAGCTTTCCATCCCGCGGCAGCTTCTCTACAAGCGACCAGTCAAAGGTTTTTCCGCTTCCTGCCTCATGTGCGTCAAGTACATAGCCCGCAATCTGCGGATTGTTCTGATATTTCTCATACTGCTCCAGATCAGATACATTAAATGCCTTTAGAATCGGTATCTGAGACACCTTTCCGATTCCATCCGGTATTTCCCCGTGAATCTGGATATAGGAAAATCCGGCATCACCGATCTGTCTTACCTGCTCTAAGGATGGACTTACCACAACCGCTACGGATTTTACCGTATCCGAAAGCCGTGCAATAATCTCCTTTGCACGTTCGATTGTAATACATCGTTTGCTTTTCGGGAAAAACAGAACCATTCCTGCAAAATCAATCTGATTCTCATTCAGATACTGCGCTTCCTTTGGAGCCGTCAGACCACAGATCTTAATTTTAGCTGTTGTTTTCATTGATGTCATTTTCGATGACCTTCCTTTTTGATGATCGTTCTATTTTACATGATAGCATACGATGTCACACTGCGTCAAAACGGATCTTCTGACTGGTATTTTTTATTATAGATATCCGTAAATTATTTTATTTATTCCTGTATTTAACCAGTGAAAAACAATCGAATCGCGAAAAAGTAAACGTTATTAATATTTTACTTTTTTTTAAAATATTTAATTGACTTGTTTTTTTTAACCCGATATAATTTAGAGATAGAACAACTAGGAAATTTCATAGTTACAGTTATCATCTGATATGGAAGAGAGGAATCTGATATGTTACATATTACTTCGCTGTCCGATGGACTCGAAATCTTTAAGGCACTCGGCTCAGATGTCCGCGTTGCCATTTTAAATATTCTGCTGGAAAACAATAACATGAGCATGAATGAGCTTGCCTCCCAGTTAAATATTACAAACGGTGCGCTCACAAGCCATATCAAGAAGCTGGAAAGCGCGGGACTTATCACAACCTCAAGTGAATCTGCCGGACACGGCAACCAGAAGATCTGCTCCCTCCATGTTGATAAAATCCTGATCAATCTTGATAAAGAAGAGGATTTTGCCAACGTATACAGCACAGAGCTTCGGGTCGGACATTACTCCAGCTACAATATCTGCCCAACCTGTGGACTTGCAACTGCCCAGGCACTGATCGGCGAAGTCGACGATCCGCGCTACTTCGAGCATCCCAACCGCTACGATGCCGATATTCTCTGGTTTACCAAGGGCTATGTCGAATATGCGATCCCGAATTTTATCCCGACTTCACAAAAGATCACGCAGATTACCATTTCCGCAGAATTAAGCTCGGAAGCTCCGGGTGTCAACAATGAGTGGCCTTCTGATATCAGCTTTTACTTAAATGACGTATGCATCGGCACCTGGACGTCTCCGGGTGATTTCGGTGATGTCAAGGGAATCTTTACCCCAGACTGGTGGTTTCCGAACTGGAATCAGTACGGTCTTTTAAAGCTGCTTGTCATTAATAAGAAGGGAACCTTTATTGACGGTCTGAAAATCTCTGATATCACGATCGATCAGTTTGAGCTTGATTACCGCAGCTCTATCCGTTTCCGCATGGCAGTTCCTGATGATGCTGTCCATGTCGGCGGACTTACAATCTTTGGAAAAAGCTTCGGAAACTATGGACAGGACATCAAGGTCAATATCAATTATGCCCCGATGGAGGGCTGACTTTCCTTAGCAAACGTCAAATTGCACAAAATCGGAACTAATCTTGTAACTTTGGAAGAAAACAGAACCGACTTTGTGCAATTTGAATTTTCTATGAATTACCCTGCCCGTTTCCAGCCGGGTTTCCATATAACGGATCGTCCTCCGATGCCGGATTCTCGTCCATATATTTCGCAAATACTTTGTAGTAAAAGAACGCCTTTACATAGGCAGACAGTGCCGCTCCAAGCAGCACAAAAATAATGTCTGCAACCATACTTGAATAGATCATATATGCACCGGCAATTGTGATGAGCGCACAGCAGAACGTATATGGGAAAAAATGTCCCACTGCCATCGCTGCTGCATTTTTCAGGTTGGCCCAAAGACTGTTTTCAATCTTTGCAAGAACTGGAAACAGCCATAAAAAGACGATAAATACAAAAAATGCAATACTGATGCTTATAACAAGCATCCCTTTTGCCATGATCCCAAGGTCTGCCTTTGACCAGAACCATACATCCGCAAAAAGCAGTACTGCTGAAAATAACAGCAGAATACCTGCCACAAAGGACTGTCTGAAATTCTCTTTAAAGCTCTTCCAGAACGTACTGACCACATATCCATCTCCATAGCGCACTGACCTCAGACTCACCGCATATAACGCGGTAAGTGCCGGCCCGATCGTAACAACCGGGACACAGCACACCAGAAATAAAATATTTAATATGATAAGATCTATCATTTTATTGAGAAACGCAAGCACCGGGCTTTCATTTAACATGCTTATCTCTCCTTGTCCATTCATACATGATAAACAGCTTACCTACTTAATTCCACTGATTGCGATGGATTCAATAATGGTTCTCTGGAATATGAAAAACAGTACCATTGTAGGGATCATCGCGATTACCGATGCAGCCATGATCAGTGCATAATCACTCTGGATCGCATAGTAGGAATTGAAGGAACGGATAACAACCTGCAAGGTCCAGTTCTTCTCGCTGCGGAGGAAAATGGTTGGTGCAAGATAATCATTCCAGATTCCCATAAACCATAACATTAACTGTGTTCCAAGAGCCCCCTTCATCAATGGAAGAAAGATCCGGAAATAACATCCAAAGTAACTGCATCCATCCAGCTTTGCAGCTTCCATCAGATCACTTGGAATTCCGATCAGATTCTGCCTTAAGAAGAAGATCATGCTGACATTGCCAAAGCAGCCTGGAATAATAAGCGGAAGGAGCGAATCTGTCCAGTGAAGCTTTGTAAACATTACATACTGTGGGATCATAACAACCGCAAACGGAATCATGATTGTTGCAAGAAGCGCCATAAACAGCGCACCTTTTCCACGGAAGTTTAACTTTGCAAAACCAAATGCTGCAAGGGAAGAAGTAAATCCACCGATGAGAAGCACCGGAACTGCAACCTTAATGGAATTGATGATACCACTGATAAACTGACCTTTTTTCAATACCTCGGAATACTTACCAATCACGATCGGATCCGGAAGGATCGTTAAAGTTCCGGAAAGGATCTGGTTTTTCGTCATAAAGGAAGTTGCAATCATATAGATCAGTGGAAATACCATAATCACTGCGCCAAAGCAAAGGAGCACGAAGACGATCCAGTTACATACTTTTTCTTTTTTGGATACAACCTTACTGGTTGCATAATCTTTGTCTGCTGCCATCTCTTACGCCTCCTAGTCCATAGTCTTAACCCACTTATCCTGACCGATAAAGTTGAGGGCTGTGATAATAAAGATGATAATTGCAAGGATTACTGCAAGCGCACATCCATAACCTAACTGTCCATGTGAAAATGCCTTATCATACAGATAGTACACAACAGTTGCAGCACTATAGTTCGTACCACCGGCATTTGTCATAACCTGTACTTCTACGAATACCTGGAAGCCTCCGATCAGACTTGTGATCAGAATGTAGAATGTAACCGGGGAAACAAGTGGAAGCGTAACATTTCTGAATTTCTGCCATCCATTCGCCCCATCAATCTCAGCTGCTTCGTAGTAGTTTCTCGGAATATTCTGAAGACCAGCCAGATACAGGATAATCGAGGTTCCAAGTCCCTTCCATACCATAAAGATAATAAGGGCTACCTTAACCCAGAATTCATCGCCTAACCAGTTTGGTCCGTGCATTCCGGTCAATGCCTTTATGATCGTATTAAACAGACCATAATCATAATTGTATACCCATGCCCACAGAATGGATACTGCAACAAGTGAGGATACAACCGGCACATAATACATGGTTCTTAAGAAACGGATCCCTGGAATTTTTCTGTTCATTCCCATTGCAAGTAACAATCCGAGGATCATTCCGATCGGAATACCGATCAGATATATGATTGTCGTAAGTAATGACTTCCAAAATTTTTCATCATGAAAGATTGCTACGTAATTGTCAAAGCCACAGAAATTATCTACCAGCGAATTGATTCCTGTCCATTTGCTCATGCTGGCAAATACTGCAAAACAGATTGGATATGCCATAAAAAGTAAAAATCCTATGAAGGGTGCTGCGATAAACAGCCATGCCCATCTTTCTTCTTTCTTTGCCATTGCTGACATTTTCTTTTTTGGTGTTTTCTTTTCACTACTCATACTCTGCTCTTTTCTTTTACCAGACTGCCCCGTAAAAAGGGCAGCCCGTAAAATACAAGTTATTTGGTTGCTGAATTCTGAAGATCAATTGCATTATCCAATGCTTCCTGCATCTTAGGCTCAACCTCTTTGCAGTAATCTTCAACGGAAATTGTTCCATTCATAACGTTTGGCATACCCTCTAAGAATGTATCCCACCACTCAGAGTTGTATGTATAGGTTGTCTCGCTGAACATACCCTGATATTTGTCGTTTCCTTCAATATATCCAAAAATAACATCCACATTGTTTGCATATGGAATGGTTCCGTCAGCAACCTTCTCTTTGAAGGTTGTCTGTGCATAGTCCATGATGTTCGGGATCTGTAACGACTGTCCGGTTGTCTCACCACAGAGTGCCTTCTGACCGTCTTCGTCTGTTGATAAGGACTGGATCAGCTCTGCACATAACTCTGGATTCTTTGTCTTTGCCGAAACTGCAAATCCTACGGAAGCTGTCCATGTAGAAGATTTGCCATCTCCGTCAGGGCCAACCGGCCAAGCACATAAATCCCAGTTGTAAGGGAATGTATTATCATCCATAAATGCTGCAACATCCCATGTTCCACATGCATAGAATCCGATCTGTCCGTCTAACCATCTCTGGTATCCGCCAAGTGCAGTATCCTGCTCTACAGAAGGGGTTACTTTGTATTTTAAGGTCAGATCTGCATAGTATTGGAATGCATCTAAGAAATTCTGGTTGGATGTGATCTGAACCTTTGTATAATCATCATTTAACAAACGTCCGCCATTGCTGTATACATAAGGAGTAAATCCGAATGCGTTGGCATTTGCAACACCCCACTGGTCAACCTCGCCATCACCGTCCGTATCCTGTGTCAGTGCCTGACATACTTCTGTGAACTCATCCCATGTATATGGATTCTCAGGATCTGGATAAGCTAAGCCTGCTTTATCAAATAAGTCCTTGTTGTATGCAAATGCAAAGCAGGATAAATCCTTTGGCAGACAGTACAGATCACCCTCTCCAGCCGTTGAGCCATCATACCGGTAAGCATCTACGATTGTTGGCCAGAGGTTATTCACAGCATCCTCATCAACCAGGTCATCTAACGGCATAACATATCCATTGTCGACATAGCTTCTTACGGCATCCGGTCCTACATAGAAGATATCCGGGAGCTCACCTGCTGTCATGGCTGCTGTCATCTTCGTATTATATTCATCCTGTGTTGTCACTTCAAAGTTTACCTGCTTGATTTCATCCTTATGAGCCTCTGTAAACTCATCAATCAGCTTCTGGTATACTTTCTTCTCATGATCCTGTGCATAGATCAGAATGTTGATCGTCTTGTCTCCGTCCCCCTTCATCTCTGCAACAGAGCTCGACGCATCTTCTGTGTTCCCGCCAGCGGTATCCCCATCGCTTTTCTGAACACTGCAGCCCGCAAATAATGTAGCTGCCATTGCCATACACAATACAGTTGAAACAATTCTTCTTTTCATATTCAACTTCTCCTTTAATCTTTTCCTTTTGACAAAGTGATTAATAACACCTGTTTAACATCCCTTATCGTTGTGCCTCATCCCTACTTCTTCCGACGCGTCTTCCGAAAATTTTTGGTTAATTGCACTACTTTTTGTTTCACATACAGGTCTCATTGGTTACATTATACAATCGCCCCCTATATGTGTCAATATATTTTTTAGATTTTCCTAAAATATTTTATTTATTTTAATTTCTTGTGTTATTATTAAAATATTTCACCAATCACTATAGTACATTTCACCTAGAGTTCCGTGATCTTTTTCGCCCAGACTGCGGTATGCTTTTCCGTAAGACCCGTAAGCGCAATCGCTGCCTGCGCGCGTTCACTGTCCCAGCATACACTGACCTGGCATATTTCCGTGTGCGGACCATAGTGGATTGTCACCTTACCGGTACCATCATATTCCCAGTGCCCCTGCACCGAGCAGCATTCATAATAGCCGTCTTCACGAAGCTTCATTGGAACTGCGGTCACGATCCCCTGCGGCAGCATCGGGATCAGACTTAGCTTCTCATAAAATCCGCACACGGCTTCCTTCGGAATCTGCTGTGTGATCTCCCCGGCATACGGCTCAGCGGATAACATAGGCCAGCCATCCTCTGACCAGAATATTTTTCTGATCTGCATTGTCGATGGTTCCGGCTCATTCGTGAAATTCTTCTCCCGGATATGGCAGATGAGATACCATGCATCTGTCTTCGCATCGTGCAGAACGGAATTATGTCCGGGCGCCATATAGCTTTTGCCCTCGTTCCATGTATAGCCACACATGGCAAGATAGCCGGTCGTATTGTCCGGATCATCCAGATCTGCAAGATCCCTTCCATTTGCATCAAGAAACGGCCCGGTAATACATTTGCTTCTTCCAACACGGATATTGTAATCGGACTTCAAGGATGCATAGGAGACAAACAGGTAATAATACCCCATGTCCTTCTGATTGATCATATACGGTCCTTCAATTCCTGCGCTCATCCACTCCGGACGTCTCGCAAGACACGTTCCGATCCCCTGTTCTTTGGCAAGTCCGGTTTTTTCATCCAGCTGGATCACATGGCAGCCACCCCAGAAAGAACCGTATACCATGTACTGTTCCCCCGTTTTCTCATCGGTGATGACATTGGCATCAATCGCATTGACTGGCATTTCATCCGTTGTTTTCAACACGCATCCACGCGGCACAAACGGTCCCTCTGGAGAATCGGATACCGCAAGAAAAATGCATGACTGCCGAACTCCCCAGGAGGAATTGGAACAGTACAGGCGGTATTCCGCTCCAACCTTCACGATATCCGGCGCCCAGATATCGGTTGTTCCAACCCAGTCTATGGATTCCTGCGGCGGTGCATCACAGATTTTTCCAACCATCTCCCAGTGAATGAGATCCTTTGATCGCTGGCAGACAGCCCCCGTACAATAGATATAATAATATCCGTTGTCCGGATCCTGAAAAATCGCCGGATCGTGCGTCATCCAGAGTCCCAGTTTCGGATCAAGCCGGTCCATTCCCTCTTTTATGCGTTCTTTTTCTGGCTGTAGCGGCGGTGCTACAGGATATTTGATGTTTTCCATACCTCTCCCCCTTTTTCTGCGAAATAAAAGCGGCCGCTCCTCGCAGCCGCCATTCATTTTTATCTTATTTCAGGCGCAGCTCCAATACACTGCATGCCGGTACCTTTACCGTAATACCCTCTTCTGTTTTTTCATATGCGGTAAAAGCTTCCTCCTTCACGCACTCCGGTGCATCAAAGGTATTGTAATCACGCATCTGTCCCGTCACGATATTTGCTTCCACAACCTCGGATACCGTTGTTCTTCCGGCAAAGGAAATCTCGATCTCCTGCTCCTTTTCCACAGACAAATTGTTTAAGGTAACGGTCACAATGCCATCGGCACCGCGGGATACCGATTCGGTGATCTCAGGAACCTTCCACTCCCCGATTCCAATTTCCGATACCCCGGATAAGGAGCTTTCCAAAAGTGCTGCCCCCTGGTGGTGACGGTACATATGGAAGATGTGATAAGTCGGTGTCTTAATCATCTTCTCTCCCTCGGTTAAGATCACTGCCTGTAATACATTGACCATCTGCGCTAGGTTTGCCATTTTTACACGATCGCAATGCTTGTTAAAAATATTCAGTGTAATTCCGGCAACCAGTGCATCCCTTACTGTATTCTGCTGATATAAAAATCCCGGATTCGTTCCAGGCTCACAGGTAAACCAGCAGCCCCACTCATCCACGATCATGCCGATCTTTTTGTCCGGATCATACTGATCCATGATCTTTCCGTGGCGT